>CAYOPA010000312.1:0-6680 GCA_964405625.1 uncultured Bryobacterales bacterium | reverse complement strand
CCTCGCTTGACAAACACCTCTCATGGATGTCCGTCGGCGCCTACAGCCCCCTCCCGCCGCGAACCGACTGGCGCAACCCTAATCCGTGACACCGTAGCGCGCCACCAGCCTCTCGGCGTACAGATTCCGCACATCCGCGTTGCTGCGGGCCGACTCCAGCAGCGCGGCCTTGAGCAACTGATCCTTGCGGTTAAGCAGTGTTTCGCGAATCGTCTGCTGCACGCGCGGGTCGGAGTAGTCGCGCTGCCCGGCCGGCTCGCGCGCGATCAGCTTGATGATGCGGTACTGCCCGTCGGTCTCGACAATTGGCGAGATCTCGCCCGGCGACAGCGCCGCCACCACGCGCCGCAACACAATGTCGGCCTTTTCCAGCGACGACTGCGGCACGAAGCCCAAGTCCCCGCCGTTGGGCGTGGTCACGGGATCTTCCGAGTAGTCCTGCGCGATCTGCGCAAAGTCGGCGCCGTTGCGCAGCCGTTCGGCCAACATCTCAATCTTGGCCTTGGCCGATTCCTTGTCCGTGGCGTCGTCGTTTTGTAAATTCGGGACGGGCGTCTCCGGCGTCTCGGTCACCAGCAGTTGCGCCAAGTGCAACTGTTGTTCGGCGAGCGCGAAGCTGGCGCGGTTCTCCTCGTAGTAGGCCCGCAGCTCGGCGTCCGAGATCTTGATGCGCGAGGCGACCTGCCGATTGAAGAGCTTATCGATGGTGAGGTTGCGCCGGATTTCGGTGCGCAGATCCTCCAGGTTCATGCCGCGGTCGCGCAATGACGCCAAGAAGCCGTCCTCGTCGGCGAACGGCGCGCGGTACTCGCCAAGCCGTAGGTTGACCTCTTCGTCCACGGCCGTCAGCCCGAGCTTTTCGGCTTCGTGCAGCAGAATCTGGCGGTCGATGATCTCGCTCAAGATGCTCAAGCGCATCATCTGCGCCTGGTCCTCGCTCGGCGGCGTGGACTGGTCCTGGACCTGACCCTGGTAGTAACGCTCAAGCGCCTCGTCGGTGATGCGGTAGCCGTTGACGATCGCCGCCACGCCGTCCTCGCCGGCGCGCGAACAGGCCCCGGTCGACAAGCCGACCAGGGCCAGAGCCGCGACGATGGGAATCGCCGCAAATTGCTTGCGGGTAATCCGCCTCAACGCTAGCTTTCGGCGTTCTCGCCGGCCTCTTGCTGCTCGCGAATACGCTCTTCGCGACGCTGCTGCTTGGCTTCCGCCTTGCGCTTGACCTCGGAGCCCAGGAACTCGATCAGCGCTTTTTCCGCGCCGTCGCCCTGGCGCCGGCCCAGCCGCAGGATGCGGGTGTAACCGCCCGGACGTTCCGTGAACCGCGGGCCCAGCTTGTCAAAGAGCTTCTTGAGCGCCTCCGGCGATTGCAAATACGCAGCCGCCTGTCGCCGCGCATGCAGCGTATCGCGCTTGGCCAGCGTGATCATCTTCTCGACCTGCGGACGCAAGGCCTTGGCCTTGGTCACGGTCGTCACGATCCGATCCTCCATGATGAGGCTCGTCGTCAGCCCGCGCAGCAGCGCGCGGCGCGCGGAGCTGTCGCGATTGAGCTTAAAGCCGCCAACCCGGTGTCGCATGTCTGTCTCTCTCCGTCCCTTGTCGTGAAATGCTACTGATCGTCGTCGCCCGGTATCAGCCGCCCGTTCTCGTCAAACCGCATGCCCAAGCCCAACCCCAGCGAGGACAAAATCTCGCGGATCTCGTTGAGCGACTTGCGGCCAAAGTTCTTCGTCTTGAGCATGTCGGACTCGCTGCGCACCACCAGATCGCCAATGGTCTGAATGTTGGCGTTCTTGAGGCAGTTGTACGATCGAACCGACAGCTCCAACTCCTCGACCGAACGGTTGAGGTGCTCGTTGTAGCGCTCGGACTGCGCATCCAGACTCATCTCCTCTCCCGCGGCCGCTTCTTCAAAGCGGATGAAGATGGACATGTGGTCCTTAAGCAGCTTCGCCGCCAGGCCGACGGCGTCCTGCGGAGTGACCGCCCCGTTAGTCCAGACCTCCAGGCCCAGCTTGTCGTAGTCGGTCGCCTGCCCAAGCCGCGTCTGATCGACCGTGAAGTTGACCTTGCGGACCGGCGAATGCACCGAATCGATGGAGATGTAGCCCAGCGCCAGATCTTCGTCGTAGTTCGACTCCGCGCTGACGTAGCCGCGGCCGACCTTCACGCGCATCTCGATGTCGAGGACGCCGCCGTCGCCCACCGTCGCGATGTAGATGTTCGGGTCCAGAATCTCGACCTCGGAATCGGCCTCAATCCGTCCGCTCATCACCTCGCCCCGCTCGGTGGCGCGCAGCCGGATGGTGCGCGGACCTTCTCCGTAGATCCGGATCGGGATCTGCTTGAGATTCAAGATGATATCGGTCGCATCCTCGGTCACGCCCGGCAGCGGGCTGAACTCGTGCGCCACCCCGTCTATGCGCACGGCCGTGATGGCCGCGCCCTCGATGGAGCTCAGCAGCGCCCGCCGCAGCGAGTTGCCAATCGTAGTGCCAAATCCGCGCTCGAACGGCTGAGCCGAAAAACGCCCGTAAGTGGACGTCAACGAGTCAGGTTCGACCGCCAGGTGCTTGGGTTTTTGAAATCCCCTCCACATGCAGGTATCTCCTCCCGACTCTACTAAGCCTCATCCTCGTTGTCGCCGCCGACCAGCCGGCCGCGCTCGTCAAAGCGCATGCCCAGGCCTAGTCCCATCGACACGAGAATGTCCTTGATTTCATTCAGCGATTTGCGGCCAAAATTCTTGGTCTTGAGCATGTCCGATTCACTGCGGACCACCAGATCGCCAATGGTTTGAATGTTTGCGTTCTTTAAGCAGTTGTAAGAGCGTACCGACAGCTCCAGCTCTTCGACCGAGCGGTTGAGGTGCTCGGCGAACTGGTCGGCCTGGGACTCAAGCTGGGTGTCGACGGCGACGGATTCTTCCTCGAAATTGATGAAGATCGACATCTGGTCGCGGATGACTTCCGCCGCATGGCTGATGGCGTCCTGGGGCGCCACCGCGCCGTTGGTCC
The DNA here is from genome assembly GCA_964405625.1 of uncultured Bryobacterales bacterium. Lineage (GTDB taxonomy): Bacteria > Acidobacteriota > Terriglobia > Bryobacterales > UBA6623 > RI-231. The sequence goes on along the minus strand of CAYOPA010000312.1, from coordinate 3,660 downwards.
AGATCTCCAGTTGCAGCTTGTCGTAGTCGGTCATCTGCCCCAGCCGGGCCTCATCGACCACGTATTGGACCCGCCGGACCGGCGAATGGACCGAATCGACGCGAATGTAGTCCGTGGCCAGATCCTCGTCGTCGTTCTCTTCGGCGCTGACGAATCCGCGCCCGCGCTTCACGCGCGCCGAGACATCGAGCTTCCCGCCATTTTCGACGGTGGCGATCAGAATCGTAGGATCGAGAATCTCCAGCTTGGAGTCGCTTTCGATCTGGCCGCTGAGGACCTCCCCGGGTTGGTCCACGTTGAGCTTGAGCTCGGCGACGCTCTCCCCATGCAGCCGCAACGGGATCTGCTTGAGGTTCAAGATGATGTCGCCGGCGTCCTCGGAGACTCCGGGCACGGGGCTGAGCTCGCTTTCGGCGCCGGCGATCCGCACCGCGGTCACGGCGGCGCCTTCGACGGAGCCCAGCACGGCCCGCCGCAACAAATTGCCGATCGTATACCCGAAGCCGCGTTCAAACGGTTGGGCGACAAAGCGCCCGTACACGTCGGTCAACGACTCCGGATCGGCGGTCAGCCGCTTGGGTTTCTGAAAACCTTTCCACATCAGGCCAATGGCTCCCTTCGCGCCGTGGCGCGGTTGGGCGCAGCCCTATCGCGAGTAAAGCTCGACGATCAGCTGGGCGTTAATTTGAGTCTGTTCGATGTCTTGTTTGCTGGGCGTACCCACAACTTTGCCGCGCAGGTGCAGCGGATCGGCTTCCAGCCAACCCGGCAGCAAGCTGTGCGCCGGCGTGTCGATCGCGTGCTGAATGCCGCCGTGCGTCCGGCTCTTCTCGCGAATCTCGATGATGTCGCCGACGCTGACCTGGAACGACGGAATGTCCACCTTGCGGCCGTTGACCTGCACGTGGCCGTGATTGACGATCTGGCGCGCCATGCGGCGGCTGTTGGCGAACCCGAGCCGGAAAAGCGTGTTGTCCAAGCGCTGCTCGAGCATCGACATCAGGTTGTCGCCCACGACGCCCTTTCGATGCGCCGACTTTTCGTAGTAGCGCCGGAACTGCCGCTCCAGCACGTCGTACATAAACCGCGCCCGCTGCTTTTCCTGCAACTGGATGCCGTAGTTGGACTGCTTGCGCGGCCGCCGCGACTTGCCGTGATGACCCGGCGGGTAGGGGCGCTTGTCAAGATTGCGCTCCGACTTCGGGTCCAATGCCAGCCCGAGCCGCCGGGATTTGCGTAGAAGAGGTCCTCTGTTTCTCGCCATTTCTTATTGAGCTCCTCAGACGCGCCGTTTCTTGGGCGGACGGCAACCGTTGTGCGGGACGGGCGTGACGTCCTTAATGTGCCGAACCTGGATGCCGGCCGTGGCCAGAGCGCGTATCGCCGACTCCCGGCCGCCGCCGGGGCCTTTCACGCGAACGTTCACCATCCGCAGACCGTGCTCCTTGGCCGCATTCGCCGCCGTCAGGCTCGCCTGCTGCGCCGCAAACGGCGTACCCTTCTGCGAGCCGCGGAACCCCAGAGAGCCGGCGCTGGACCAGCTCAACGTGTTGCCCTCAACGTCGCTGAAGGTGACGATCGTATTGTTGAACGTCGCCTGAATGTGACAGAGCCCGCTGGGTACGTTCTTTTTGACGCGGCTCTTGAACTTCTTGCCGCCCTTACCCTTCGCTTTCGCTTTGGCCATGGTTATCTGCTTCCCGCCTTATCGTTCCCTACTTCCGCGCGGGCTTCTTCTTGCCCGCAATCGCACGGCGCGGCCCTTTGCGAATCCGCGCGTTGGTTTTCGTGCGCTGGCCGCGCACCGGCAGCCCGCGGCGATGCCGCAGACCGCGATAGCAGCCGATCTCCATCAACCGCCGAATGTTCAGCGCCACCTCCTTGCGGAGGTCGCCCTCGACGGCGCCTTCGGTTTCCAGCAACTGGCGCAACGCGGTGATCTCGTTGTCGTCCACGTCGGCCATCTTTTTTTCAAAAGGAATGCCGGCGCGGTACAGCAACGAGCGCGCCCGCGCTCGGCCGATGCCGTAAATGTACGTCAGCGCGATTTCAGCGCGCTTGTCGTTGGGCAGATCGACGCCTTCTAGTCGTGCCATGATTCTATCCCTGCCGCTGCTTGTGCTTCGGGTTCTTGCAGATGACCCGAACCACGCCGCTGCGGCGAATTACTTTGCAGTCCTTACAGAGCCGTTTTACTGACGCTCGTACTTTCATGCTTGCACCCGCCGGATGATCCGTCCCCGCCGCCCGTCTTGGCGCGAGAGCCGAACCTCCACCTTGTCGCCCGGCAATAGCCGGAGAAAATCGTTTTGCCGCCGATCCGCCAAGTGCGCCAGGACCGTCGTTCGGTCCGGCAACGTCAGCTTGTACAGATCGCTCGGCAGTTGCTCCACGACGACCGCCTCGACCACCCGGCCTCCGGCGAACGCCTCCCTCTCTTCACCTTCTCTCACTTCACCGTCAACACCCACGGGCCGTTATCCGTGATGGCCACGCAGTGCTCAAAATGAGCCGCCCGCGATCCATCCTTGGTCACCGCGGTCCAGCGGTCGGAAAGCACATGCGTCTCCGGCTGCCCGGCCGCCACCATCGGCTCAATCGCCAGCACCATCCCCTCGCGCAATCGCGGGTTCTTAACCTTCGGGTCCACGTAGTTGGGAACGTGCGGCTCTTCATGCAGCTTCGCCCCTATCCCGTGCCCCACGAACTCGCGCACAATTGTGTACCCGTTGGACTCGACGTGCCGTTGCACCGCTCCGCTGATGTCGAACAGCCGATTGCCGGAGCGCGCTTGCTCAATCGCCAGCTCCAACGACTGCTTCGTCACCGCCAGCAGCTTCTCCACTGCCGGCTCAATCCGACCCACCGGAACCGTGGTCGCCGAATCGCCGAAATACCCGTTCAACTGCACGCCGATGTCGATCTTCACAATGTCGCCCTCCAGCAGCTTCCGCTTCTTCGAAGGGATGCCGTGGACGACCTCCTCGTTGATCGACGTGCACAGCACGCACGGGAATCTCCTTCCCGCATGAGGCACGTAGTAGCCCTTAAACGCCGCCCGCGCCCCGGCGTCGTTCACCATCTTCTCCGCCACCGTCTCCAGGTCCAGCGTCGTGATCCCCGGTTCGACCATCTCGGTCATGACGCCCAAGATGTCGGCGACCAGCTTGCCGCTCGCCCGCATCTTGTCGAGCTCGGATGCGCTCTTGCGAATGATCATCGCAGTCCGCCGCCCGGCCCGGTTCCGGATTGCTCCAAGCTCCTCACGCGAACGACCGCCGCCCCTTGATGCGCCCGGCCCGCGGGGTGAATCCTTCGTAGTGGCGCATCACGAGTTGCGCCTCGATCTGGTTCACCGTGTCCATCGCCACGCCCACGATAATCAGCAGCGACGTACCGCCGAAGTAGAAGTTCACGTTCAGCCCGTCGAGGAACCAGCGCGGCAGGTTCGCGTCGGCCCAATTGCCGATCAGCGGAACGTGATGCAGCTTGACCCCGGCGATCAGGAAATCCGGAATCACCGATATCAGCGCCAGGTACAGGCCGCCCACCAGCGTGATCTTGGTCAGAATATTGTTGATGTGATCGGCCGTCGGCTTTCCCGAGCGGATGCCCGGCACAAAGCCGCCGTACTTGCGCATGTTGTCTGCCACCTCGTTC
>CAYOPA010000311.1:0-6696 GCA_964405625.1 uncultured Bryobacterales bacterium | reverse complement strand
GATCATGGCGTAGGCGATGCCGGTGTTGCCGCTGGTGGCGTCAATGATCGTGCCGCCGGGCTGGAGCCGGCTGCTACGCTCGCCGTCGCACACCATGTTGAGCGCCGGCCTGTCCTTGACCGAGCCCCCGGGGTTGAAATACTCCGCCTTGGCGTAGATTTCCACATCGGGACACTCGTCCTTACCGATGCGCTCCAAGCGAATCAGAGGGGTGTCGCCGATCTTGTCGAGGATGAAATGAGACTCTTCTAGCACCTGAACGGCCGCCGGAACGTCTTCCCAGTGTAGCTCAGCTTAAAGGCCCGTTCTCTTCGTGGAAACTGCGTTGGCGAAAGCGTAGGAGCGGCGGAAGGCCGCCGAAAACCAGTAGCAGCTCGGAAATCGTGCGGATTGGGGGAGGCCTTCCGGCCGCCCCCCACATTCCCTCATCCCGCAGCGGACAGGTGGCGGCAGGCGCCAACGCCTGCCGCCACGGCCGCCTTGCTGATCGAAGACGTTCCGACTGGCTCGAGAGCCTACCACGCCTCTGCAAAGAATGGGCCGGGGCGCAAACCCCCGGCCCGGTTTCAGCAAGTATCCCGCGGCCTCAGAACTGGAACTTCATCCCGAACTGCAAGCCCCGCGGGTCAGCGGCATTGGAGATGACGCCGAACTGCGGCGCGCCCAGCGCCCGGCCCGGCGCGTCGAAGTTCGCTTTGTTGAAGAAGTTGAACGCCTCAAAGCGGAACTGCACGTTGTAGTGCTCGCCCCAACGGTGGTTCTTCAGTAACGAGACGTCGAAGTTGACGATGCCCGGCCCGGTCAGCAGCGACCGGCCCGAATTGCCGAATCGCAGCGTCCCCGGCGCCGACAGCGCGGAAGTGTCAAAGTACCGCTCCACGGTCCTTTCGCCCTTTGGCAGTGTCGGATCGCGGTCCACGTTCACGCGCTGCGGGCCGGGCGTGAAGGCCGTCCCCAATCCGTTGACCTGAGTCGTCAAACCCATGGGGCTACCCTGTTGCAGCGTGATGATCGAGCCGAAGTTCCAGCCGCCCAGAATCATCGCCAGCGGTCCGCTGTTGAGGAACGCGCGGTCCTTGCCGAGCGGAATCTCGTAGACCGAGCTCCACACCAGCCGATGGCGCACGTCGTTGCCGGACAGCGCCTTTTCGTTGGCGCGGTCATAGTAGTTCTGCATGCCCAGGTTGACGTCGCCGGCTTCCTGCCCGGAGAAGGTATCGTCAATGAACTTCGCGTAGGTGTAGTTGGTGAGGAAGTTCAGACCGTTCGAGAAGCGCTTTTCGAGCTTCAGGTTCATGCCGTGGTAGCTGGAGTTGCCCCACATCGGCGAGATCCGCGTCACGTTGTTGAACTGCGGGAACGGACGCAGCGCCTGCATGTTGCCGCTCCGCCACAAGTCGGGATGGACTTGATTCATGCTTACGCCGGGGCCAGGGAGCTTGTGGCCGACGTTGCCCAGATAGCTCGCCTCAAACACCGTGTTGGAGCCCATCGAGCGCTGAACGGAAAGGTTCCACATCTGCGAATACCCGAGCTGTCGCTCCTGGTCAATCAATTGAGGGGAGAAGACCGCCGACTGCCCCGGCGCGACGGCCCCGAAACCAGGTCCAAGCTCGGGCCGCTGCACGGCGGGAAAACCGTTACGGAGCAGGAACGGAGCGGTCACGCCGTTGTCCGGCGTCAAAAAGTCGCCTTCCACGGAGAAGCCGGCGGCCATGTTGTTCGATCCAGGCAGCGGCGGTCCAAAGAAGACGCCGTAGCCGGAGCGCACCACCGTCTTGTTGTCGCCGAACGGCTGCCAAGCAAAGCCGATGCGCGGCGTGATGTTGTTGTAGTCGCCGTCGTAGACCGTCCGGCCCTGGCCGTCGCGGCCGGCGAACGTGATCACGCCCGGACAGTCGCAGACTGGATTGATGGCGTTGAGGTCAAAACCGTTCTGGCGGTCGTTGGCGTCGACGCGGGGGGTATGGGTCTCCCAACGCATTCCGAGGTTCAGCGTGAAGTTCGAGCGGACCTTCCAGTCGTCTTGTACGAACCCGGCCCAGTACTGAGCGCGGCGGTCAACCCGGTCGAGCACGCGGACCTGGCCGCGATGGACGTAGCCTGCCAACAGACTGGCCATGGCGTTGCCCGTGTTGCCGGTTCCGGCCAGGTTCGTTCCCTGCGGCTGGAACGTCAGCACACCCGATTCCTGCTGGTTGAAGTTTTCGGCGTTCCGCGAATAACGAAATTCGCCGCCCAGCTTGATCGAATGCGAACCCTTGAACCAGGAGATATTGTCAACGATGTGGTGGTCCCAGATCGGCAACTGCTCGCGGCCCTGGTTATTGGCTCCCATCGCCGTAAACCCAGCCGAGTTCACGCGCGGGAAGGCGCTGCCTGGGACGCCCTGCAGGCCGATCTGCTGCGGCCAGCCGCCATCACGTTCCAGCGGGCCGGTGATAAAGTAACGCGGCTGGATGTTAACGCGCAGGTCGTTGATGACAGTGGGCGCGAAGGTATGCATGTGGTTGAACAGGTAGCTGTAGGCGCGCCGGTCGGCGAAGTTGCCGAACGGATCGGCTTCCGGCCGCGCGAACACCGGCGTGTTGTTCGTCGGGAAGTCGTGCAGGATGAACCGGAAGCTGAACCTGTCTTTGTCGCTGAACACGTGGTCGGCCTTGAGCGTCAGGGTCGACAGATTCAGCGCGTTGGTGCGGTTGCCGACGAAGTTGTTCGCGCCGGCCTGGTTGGATGGCGCCCGGTTGGCGTCCGGGTAGAACGCCATCAGGGCCACGCCGACAGGGTCCCGCTGCGACGCCGGAATAATGTTGTTGGCATACTGCTGCCGCTGGGGTCCGCTCAAGGGATCGAAGATGCGGGTCAGCGTCCCGGCGGCGTTGGTGGTCTGCGAAAAGTCGCCCGCTCGCTGCTGCGCGGTCGGCACCGTCAGCGTGTGAGTCACGCCCACCCGCTGCTTCTGCCACTCGTTGTGGACAAAGAAGAACGTCTTATTCTTGATAATCGGACCGCCGGCGGAGGCGCCGAAAACGTTCCAGCGCAGCGGCGCCCGGTCGGCCGCGAAAAAGTTGCGGGCGTCGACCTTGTCGTTGCGCAGGAAGTGGTAGAGAGCTCCATGAAACTCGTTGGTGCCCGAGCGAGTTGAGATGGTAACCACACCGCCGGACGAGTTGCCGAACTCGGCCGAGTAGCCGTTCTGCTGCACCCTCATCTCCTGCACCGCTTCAACGGGCGGGTTGAACAGCGCTTGCGGGCCCTCCAGCGCCACGTTTGAGGCGTTGACGCCGTCGATCATCCACTGCTGCTGGTCGCCGCGTCCTCCGCCGATCGCGATTCGCGGCCGCAGCACCCCCTTGGAAACCGTCACGGCGTTGCCCATCAGCGCCACAAGCTCTCCGGCGCGGCGGCCGTTGAGGGGCATGTCGGTGACCGTCTTGTTTTCAATGAACTGGCCCACCGTGGACGATTCGGACTCCAGCATCGGCGCTGAGCCGGTCACCTCGACGGTCTCGGTCACCTCGCCAACTTCCAACGACAGGTCCAAGCGCGTGACGCGGCCGAGCTCCACGAGAATGCCGCTCTGGGTCCGCGAGCGAAAGCCTGGCAGCCGGGCCGTGAGCGAGTAGCGGCCGGGCTGCAACAGCGGAACGGTGAATTCGCCCGCAGCGCCGGTCTGCGCGCTCTGGCTGACGCCGGTGTCGGCGTTCAGCACTTCAATCTCGACGCCGGGCAACCGCGCCAGACTGGAATCAGTGACGATACCGGTGATCGAACCGGTTGAGCCTTGGCCAAACAGCGACGAAGCCGCCAACAGCAACAAGGCCGCCAAGGGCGCAACCCAGCGCCCGATCTGGATAGGTGGTGAGTCTTTGAACATGAAAGTACCCCTGAATGGGCTCCCCGCTCCGAGGGCCGAGACTCAGGCCCTGCGGAAAGAAGCGAAAGCACTCGTAATGATACTCGCCTTGTCTGCAATTGGGCAAACCAATTCGGATCAACCATTGCCGTCCTTGTAGCCATGTGCGAAGCCGGCGCCCCGAAAAGAGCACGGGGCAATCGTCGCCCGCGAAACTTTTTGCGTCCTCGCGGGCGAAGGTCCGTCTACCCCGGTAGAAAGCGGCGACCGCCTCAAAGGCCACTCGCCACGGAGGACACACAGCATGACCAGCAACGCAGTATCAGCCGTCGAATTCCCCGGCGCCGCCCGCATCCACATGGGGCTTGCGGTCGCCGACCTGGAGCGCTCCACGCGCCCTTATGAGACGCTCTTCGGGCAGCCCCCGAGCAAGCAACGGGAGGGCTACGCGAAGTTCGAACCGACCGACCCGTCGGTGAACCTCAGCCTCAGCCAAACCAGCCTGGACCACGGCGCCAAGGCCTTGCCCGCGCACTACGGCATCCAGGTGAAGTCCTCGACGGCCGTCGCCGAGGCCGTCGAGCGTTTTAGGGCCGCCGGGATGACGCCGCGCCGAGGAACAGACCGCCTGCTGCTACGCCGTCCAGGACAAAGCCTGGGTGTCGGACCCGGACGGCAACCAGTGGGAGATCTTCGTGGTGACCGACGCGGACTCTCCCGAGCGCAAGGAAGCCGGTTCAACCTGCTGCCAGGTTGAAGATCACGCCAAGGAAGCGGTCTCGGCGTGCTGCTAAGGCGCCACAATGACGGATGAACAATGACCGTCCGCATCCAAACGGAAACGGTATGGAAGCTCTTGAGCGCCAGGCTCAAGAGCTTCATCCGCTCGCGCGTGGACACCGAGCAAGCCGCCGAGGACTTGCTGCAAGAGGCGTTCCTGCGGATTCATCAACGGCTCGACAAGCTCAGCGACCAGGAGCGCGTGGAAGCTTGGGTGTTCCAGATCACCCGCAACCTGATTGCCGACCACTATCGTGCGCGAAGCAGGTCCCCGCTGCCGGGCGACATGGAGGCGGAGCCCGCCGAGCCGACTGTTGAGACGGAACCGGACAGCTACAACTACAATCAGCGCATCGGCGAATGGCTGTTCGCCGCCATCGACAGCCTGCCGGAGGCGCATCGCCAGGCCATGCGGATGTATGAGATTGAAGGGGTCTCACAGGCGGAGATCGCCGAGAAACTGGGGATCTCGCTCTCGGGGGCCAAGTCTCGCATTCAGCGCGGGCGCCAAAAGTTGAAGAAAGTCATGGATCGTTGTTGCCGCATCGACGTGGACCGTCGCGGCAACGTCTTGAGCTGCGAGCCCAAGGGCCAACCCTGCTCGGCCTGCACACCCTAGCGCCGATGTTCGTCGCCGAAGAGCTCAACCGGCTGCTCGCTTGCGATCCGGAGCTTCGGATCGTCGAAAGCCCGGTTTTTGCCGACGAGCCGAAGATCGGCGTGTTTTCCGCCAAACGGGCCGAGGGCGGCGGTCGGACCGGCTGGGGGATCGATCCGGATCGAGAGAAGGCGCGCCTGAAGGCGGCGGCCGAGGCGTTGGAACGGGCCTGTCTGACGCCACCCGACGATGGACGCCTGCGGCACGCCCGGTTCGGCGAGCTCACCGGCCAGACGGACCCGGCGGAGTTTCAGGTAGGGCCCGCCGCCGCGGACCGTCTTCGCCGGACGCCGCGGCTGTGGGCGCCGGCCAAGCGCCTCCACGACGGCGCCGCCGTGCTGCTGCCCGCCGAGGCGGCCTACTTCGGCGTGGCGGCAAAGACCGAGGCCCCGATTCGCCCCTGGGCGCTTTCTACCGGGGCGGCGCTGGGCGAGACCGGGACCGGACAGGCTTTTGCTCGCGGTCTGCTGGAGGCGATTGAGCGCGACTCGTTTGTTCGCGGCTGGTACGACGGCCCCGCTCCGGCTCGGATCGGCGGCCCGTTCGGCGAGCTCGACGCGCTGTTAGGCGAGCTCCGCCGCTACCGGCTCGACGCCGCGCTGTTTGACCTGGGCCGCAAGCTCGGACCGCCCTCCGTGCTGGCGATCACGTTGGACCGCTCCGGCGTCGGGCCGGCCGTAACCGCCGGCATCGCCGCACGGGAAAGCTATCAGGAGGCTTGCCGATCGGCCGTGCTGGAGTCAGTCGGCTATCGGCGCGGCATCCGCCTGTCGATGGCGCAAGGAACATGGCCGGAGGCGGGTCCGCCTGAAGGGATCGTCTCGATCACGACGCGAGCCGCCTTTTGGACGCCGCTTTGCCGCATTGAGCTGCTGCCCGGCTGGGTTTTCGCGGATCCGTCGGTCCGCTTCCATCGTCTGGCAGACATCCGATGCGATCACCGGCCCGCCCTCGAAGCGCTGAAGAAGCGCGGCTACAACGTCTACCACTGCGACCTGACGACGCCGGCGCTTGCCGCGCGGGGCTTTGAAGTCGCTCGCGCCGTCGTTCCCCGGCTGAGACCGTTGTCCATGGACGAAGCCGCTTTCCGAGTGACGGACAGGGGCGGCGACCGCCCGCCGCACCCGTTCATCTGAGCAGGCTCGTGCCATACTGCCCTACTCAGGCGTATGACCGACTTCAGAAAGCTGCTGCGCCATGCACGTCGGAATGTGAAGGCGATTTTCTTGCAGCCAAAGGTCGCGGCGGCGTTGATCTGGCGCCGGATCGGTATGCCCGAGACGACCGTGATCGCCGACTCCGGTCGACACCGCATCGTAGTGGCCGGCTTGGAGAGCGGGCGGGTGCTGGAGATCATCGGCTCGGGCGAGCCCGGTTTGACCGACGGCGATTTCTCCGAAGC
>CAYOPA010000310.1:0-6715 GCA_964405625.1 uncultured Bryobacterales bacterium | reverse complement strand
CCTCGGTGCAGGCCGTCTACGTGCCCGCCGACGATTACACGGATCCGGCCCCGGCGACGACTTTCGCCCACCTGGACGCGACGACGAACCTGTCGCGCGCGATCTCGGAGATGGGCATCTACCCGGCCGTGGACCCGTTGGCTTCGACCTCGCGCATTCTCGACCCGAACATTGTCGGCGAGGAGCACTACAAGATCGCCCAAGACGTGAAGGGAGTCTTGCAGCGCTACAAGGAGCTGCAAGACATCATCGCGATCCTCGGCGTGGACGAGCTCTCTGAAGTGGACAAGGCCACCGTCGCCCGCGCCCGCAAGATTCAGCGCTTCCTCTCGCAGCCGTTCCACGTGGCCGAGCAGTTCACCGGCCGTCCGGGCGCTTATGTGCCGATCGCGGAGACGATCCGCGCCTTCCGCGAGATCGTGGACGGCAAGCACGACAGCCTACCCGAGCAGGCGTTCTACATGTGCGGCGGCATTGACGAGGCCGTGGCCAACGCCAAGAAGATGCAGGAGGCCGCCTAAGCCATGGCGGACCGCCTTCGGCTGGTCGTGGCGGCGCCGGACCGCCAGCTTGTCGACGAGGATGTCGACGAGCTGCAAGTACCCGCCGCCGACGGCTACATCGGCGTGCTGCCGGGCCATGCGCCGTTGCTGACCGCGCTGGGCTCCGGCGCGCTGACCTACCGCAAGGGCGGGGAAGCGAGCTATCTGGCCATCGAGGACGGCGTGATGGAAGTGCTGCCCGACCGGGTCCGGGTGTTGGTGGGCGCCGCGACTTGGGCGAGCGAGATCGACGTGGAGGCCGCCCGCATCGAGATCCAGCGCGCCACGCAGATCCTCGAAGAGCGCTTGATCGATTCCGACCTGGACCGCGCGCAAAAAGAGCTGGCTCAGGCGCGGGCGCAGCTTGAAGCCTTCAGTCTGGCCGCCAAGAAGTAGAGCCGGCCGCGACCCCCTCGCGACGAAAATTAACCCGCCTCTTCATCCGCCGGCGGCATGATCCAACGCCACAAGGCGAAGAACGGCCAAAACGTAAACAGGAACACGGCCTTCGGCATCTGAATCAGATCGGCGATCAGGCCTTGGCTGCCGTCGCCCACGGTCAGCAACCCGCGCCGCATCACGAAGACGTGGAATGTGCTCGACAACGCCGTAAAGCACATCGAGGCCAGAATGCTTAGCCAGAGCTCCTTGGTGCCGCTGGCCCAGTGCGCGAAGAACTCCAACACGTGGTTGGCAAACGGTAACAGCAGCAAAGCGCCCATCGTGCCCTGCCAGCGCGGTCGAACCTCGCTCAGAGCCTGCGTGATGGCCCCGTAGAATCCCGAGGTGAGGGCGCGGTAGATAAATTCCGTCCAAAAGGCGGCCCAGGCCGCGTCCTGCCCGGCGCGCAGATTGACGACGAAAAAGATCACGGCCCGAACGGTCGAGCTGGTGACAGCCGACTTCCAGTTCCAGCGCCGGACGAGCAACCGATAGGGGTGTTGGAAGCAGGCGGCGACCGCCTGACCGAGCGTGGGCCCAAAATCGGGCGGAGGGGTGACGGCGGATCGCGACATGTTTGGGGAAAAAGGCAGCCGCCCAAGGGGCCGCAGCCCCCGGGCGGTCAAAAACCTGTACAGCTTTCAGTGTAGCCCGCCGGCCCGGCGGTCTAGAATCGGAGCATGCGTCATTGCCGCCTGCTGCTTCTGCTCGCCTGTTTCTCCGCCGTCGCCCCACCCGCTGCCGCCCAGTCCATTGAAGGCGACCGGCTGCGCGGTTTTGACCAAGCCGGGTCGCAGGCGCAGCACAGCCTGGAAGCCAAGCTGCTCGCCGTCCCCGACCCTGACCGCGTCAGGGAAGCGATCCGCGTGATGAGCGAGGAGCCGCACCACACCGGCTCCGAGGCGGGCATGAAGGTGGCCGCCTGGGCGCTGGAGCAGTTTCGCTCCATGGGCCTCAGCGCCGAGTACCACGAGTTCGAGGGCCTGATGCCCGTCCCGCGCGAGCGCAGCCTGGAAGTGCTGGAACCCAAGCCCTACACGGCCAAACTGGAAGAGCCCGCGCTGGTCGAGGACAAGGATTCTTCCGATGAAGGCGGCCTGCCGCCCTACAACGCCTACTCGCCCGACGGCGACGTGACCGCCCAGGTCGTCTACGTGAACTACGGCATGCCCGACGACTACGCCAAGCTCGAAGAGCTCGGCGTCAGCGTGGAGGGCAAGATCATCCTGGCGCGCTACGGCGGCGGTTGGCGTGGCATCAAGCCCAAGCTCGGAGCGGAAAAGGGCGCCATCGGCTGCCTGATCTACTCCGACCCGCGCGACGACGGATTTTTCCAGGGCGACCCCTACCCGAAGGGCCGCTATCGGCCCGAGTGGGGCGTACAGCGCGGCTCCACCATGGACATGCCGACCTATCCCGGCGATCCACAGTCGCCCGGCTTCGCGGCCAAGCCCGGCGGTCGCAAGCTGCCTCTGGAAGAGGTTCGCACCCTACCAACAATCCCCGTGCTGCCCATTTCCTGGGGCGACGCGAGGCCGATCCTGGAACAGCTCGGCGGTCCGGTGGCGCCGGAACCCTGGCGCGGAGCGGTTCCCACGACATACCACATCGGTCCCGGTCCGGCGAAGGTCCGGCTGCAACTGGCTTTTGACTGGAACCGTCCGCTAGGCCGCAGCGTCATCGCCACTATCCCGGGCTCGGAGTTTCCCGACGAATGGGTGATCTATGGCAATCACCATGACGCCTGGGTGAACGGCGCGGTCGATCCCGTCAGCGGCGCCGCCGCGCTACTGGAGACCGCCCGCTCGTTGGCCGAAGCCGTCAAACGGGGCTGGAAGCCCAAGCGTACGATCATCCTGGCCCTATGGGACGCCGAGGAGTGGGGCTTGATCGGCTCCACCGAATGGGGCGAGGAGCGCGTCGACGAGCTGCGCAACAAGGCCGTCGTCTACTTCAACACGGACTCCAACAACGAGGGCGTGCTGAGCCTGGCCGGCTCGCATACGCTTGAACGGTTCTTGAATGACGTGGCCCGCGGCGTCCCCGACCCGCGCACCGGACGCTCGCTGTGGTCGGTGATGCAGGAAGATGCGCTGAAGGGCGCCGACGAGCAGACCCGCAAGGCGATCGACTCGCGCCGCGATCTGCGGATCGGAGCGCTCGGCTCGGGCTCGGACTACACCGTCTTCATCGACCACCTGACGATCGCCTCCACCAACACCGCCTTCCGCGGCAACAATTCGCAAGGGATTTACCACTCCAAGTACGACACTTTCGACTGGTACCAGCGCTTCGGCGACCCGTCGTTCCTCTACGGCAAGGCGATGGCGCAGGTGCACGCCGTGGCGATGGCGCGGATGGCCGACGCCGTGGCCTTGCCGTTTGAGTTCACGAACTTCGCCGATACGATCCGAGGCTACCTGGATGAGCTCAAGGCGCTCGACAAGGAGGGCAAGGCCAACCTGGCGCGGCTGGACCCCGCTTGGCAAGGGCTGGCCGAGGCCGCGGCCGAGTACGAAACCGCCTACGAAAAGGCCGCCTCGGAAGGCTTCAAGGGCGATCCCTCCAAGCTCAACGCGATCCTGCGGGGCTTTGAGCAGGCGCTGGGCCGTCCGGAAGGGCTGCCCGACCGCGAGTGGTTCAAGCACCACGTCTACGCGCCGGGTTTTTACACCGGCTACGGCGTGAAGACGATCCCCGGCGTGCGCGAGGCGCTGGACCGGGAGGATTTCGAGTTGGCCGGCGAGCAGGCTGGCAAGTTCGCCGAGATTCTGAAGCTGGCGACCGAGAAGGTCAAGGCGGCGACGGCCGAGGTGAAGAAGCTGTAGCGATGGCGGGGCGCGGGGCTTTGTCCTGACCGCTTGGCGGGCGATGGGCGCCTTCCGGCGCCCATCAGACAACAGGCAAGAAGCGCAGCACGCAGACGACTCGCAGTCATGAAGGCCCTCCAGCAGCGTTCAGAATCGGGCGCAACCGGCCGAAATCGACCTTGTCTCCACCTGAGTCCGCGAGACGAGAAAACCTCAAAACCGCATCGTGATCTCCGTCACCTGCCGTGAGCCTTTCCGTCGGAGGCGGCTCCTCTTTCGGGGACGCCTATGACCCGAACCCTCGACATCGAAACGACCGAGACCCCCGTCAACGTCAAGGCCGCCGCCCCGTGCGCTTGTCCGCCGATGAAGGAGCACCCTGGAGGACGCGGCTGATGGAACAGCTCCTGACAACCAAAGACGTCGCTCGAATCCTCAACGTCTCGGTTCGCATGGTGGAGCGGATGTGCGACAGCGGAGAGCTCGAGCATGTGATCCTCAAGGCGCACGCCGGCGCCAGAATCGTGAAGCGCCGCGTGTCTCCGAAGGCGCTCGACAAGTACTTGGCGAGCCATCTGATCCCGGCCGACGCGTCGAATGTGACCGATGCCGTTGACGATCTACCGGCGCCATGACAAGAGTTGCAGGGCCACGTCTCGCCACTATCGCCGTTGCTCGTGCCCGATCTGGGTGCAGGGCGTCACGAGCGACGGCCGGAAGCTCGGGCAGAGTCTCAAGACAAACACCTGGGCCGAGGCTGAGCCCAAGGCTCGGGAGCTTGACCGCAGTCGCGCGAAGGACATTCCAACCGTCGCCGAGGCGGCGGCGTCCTACATGGCGGACCTCGAGCGACGGGGGTTGAGCCACTCGGTCAAGGGCAAGTTCCGCCTAATGTTGCAGCGACTCGAAGAGGCCTATCCGCACAAGCTGACCGTGCTCACTGCCTAGGATATGCGGAAGTTCGCTGCGTCGGGGGAGTACGCTCCGACCACGCAACGCGCCGAGATCGAGCGGCTGCGCCAGTTCTGGGGATTCTGCGTGGACTCGGGCTGGGGCGACCGCAACCCGGCGAAAGGCGTCAAGCCGCCGAAAGAGCCGCCGCCCCAGGTTGAGCCTCTCACCCCGGGCGAGATGACGGCGATCCTGGCCGCCTGCGATGGGTGCGCGACAGATCCGTGGAAGCTCAGGCGGCTTCGAGCCGCTTCGAGGTCGGACAGAGATGGGGACAAGAGGCGCCTCTGTGAGGATACTCGTCTACTCAGAGGTCGCCCAATCCGCCACGCTCCAGCCGAACGTCCATTTCCATGTCGCGCACCCCGCGCCCGGCCCTGAGCCCGGCCGCGAGTAGCCGACCGCCGCGAATTTACGCTAGGATTGCAGACCGTCCATGTCAGACCAACCGCAGCCCTTCAACCCCTACCAACGTAAGGTCGAGCACATCCGCGAGCCGCCGACGAAGTTCAGCGAGATCTTCAAGCTCATCGGCCCCGGCCTGATTCTGGCTAGCTCCATCGTCGGCTCCGGCGAGCTGATCGCCACCACCGTTCTCGGCGCCGAGAACGGCTACACGCTGCTGTGGCTGATCATCCTGAGCTGCTTCATCAAGATCGTCGTCCAGAACGAGCTGGGCCGCTACGCCATCGGCGCCGGCGAGACCACGCTGGAGGCGTTTGACCGCGTGCCCGGACCGCGCTTTCGGGTCGGCTGGATGGTGTGGTGTTGGTTCTTCATGGTGATGTTCACCTTGATGCAGGTGGGCGGGATGTTGGGCGGCATCGCCGAGGTGCTCCACAATCAATTCGCGATGAATCAGGATCCGGACGCCTCGCGCATGATCTGGGTTTGGGTGATCAATTTCGTGACCGTGGGGCTGCTCATCGGCGGCCGCTACGCCGTGGTGGAGAAGACGGCCATGGGGCTGGTGGTGACCTTTACGGCGCTGACGGTGGCCTGCGCGTTCGTGATGCTCAAGCTGCCGCAGTATTTTTCGTGGTCGGCGGTGCTGGGGGGACTGTCGTTCCAACGGCCCGAGGGCGGCATCGCCACGGCCGTGGCGGCCTTCGGCATCACCGGCGTGGGCGCCACCGAGCTCGTGATGTACCCGTATTGGTGCATCGAGAAAGGCTACGCGCGCTACGCCGGACCCCGCGACGACAGCCCGGCCTGGATTCGCCGCGCCTACGGTTGGATCAAGGTGATGGGCGTGGACGTGCTCAACTCGATGGTCATCTACACGTTCGCCACCATTGCGTTCTACCTGCTGGGCGCGGGCGTGCTCAACGGGATGGGCCTGGTGCCGCAGGGCTCGGAGATGATCGGCACGCTGTCGAACCTGTTCACCCAGACGCTGGGACCGTGGTCGCTGCCAATCTTCCTGGCAGGCGCGGTGGCGGTTTTGTACTCCACCGTCTTCGCCTCCACGGCCGCCCATACGCGGGTGTTCGCCGACTTCGTGGGCATGTTGGGCGTCTATGACCGCCACGACTACTCCAAGCGGCTGAAGGTGACGCGGATTTTTGTCTTCATCCTGCTGTTCGTGCCTTCGATGTACTTTATGTTCCTCAAGGAGCCGGTGACGATGGTGAAGATCGGCGGCATCGCCCAGGCGGCGATGTTGCCGCTGATCGGCTTTGCGACGCTTTGGCTCAGCTACAAGCGCACGCCGGAGAGGATTGCTCCCGCCGGCTGGATCAAGCTGGGGCTGTGGATCTCGGCGGTCGTGATGGGGCTGATGATGGGTTACTCGATCGTGCAGCGGATTACGGGCTGATTCAGCCCGGAGCGTCAACGGGCGCTCGTGGCGCGGGCTTTGGCCAAAAAATCTCTTCCTGGCCGCGTCCGCTCTGCCGCGCTCGGCGGCGCATCCGTTCTACTCCAAGCTCTTCTACTCCAAGCTCTTCTACTCCAAGCTCAACGAGTTGC
>CAYOPA010000309.1:0-6719 GCA_964405625.1 uncultured Bryobacterales bacterium | reverse complement strand
TCGCCAGGACGGCAGCTATGTGTGGGCCGAGCACTTTGGGCTGCGGCCTCAGGTGACCCATCGCAAGGCGCCGTCGGTGATCGACGCGGCCTACACCGACGAGGGCCTGTTTTGGGACGGCCGGGCGGGCGACCTTTTCCTCGACCCCGCCACCGGACAGAAGGTTTTTGCCGAGGCGGCGGACTTTGAGAGTCAGGCGCTGGAGGTGCAAGCCCTGATGCCGCTCGAAAGCGAAGTGGAGATGGGCGCCATCGGCGACACGGTCTTCGACGCCGCGGCGCGTATCGCAATAGCCCGCCCCTTGGCTCTGTCCCCGTCCATCCCCGCCGCACTGCTACGCTGGATCGACGGCCGCGGCTATCCGGAGCTCTTTGAAGAGGCCTTTGGGACGCCCGAGGTGAACCCGGTGCGCATCGGCATGGCCATCGCCAGCTACGAGCGTACGCTGGTCTCCGACCAGGCGGAGCTCGACGTGTTTACCTCAGAAATCCGCCCCGAGCCCGCCGGCGTGACGCGAGCCCGCACGCTGTTCCGCACCAAATTCTGCGACCAGTGCCACCGCAGCGGGCTGCTGGGAGACAACCGCTTCCACTTCTTAGGATTACGGCCCGCTAACGAGGACGTCGGACGCGCCGAGGTCACCGGCAGGGCCCTGGACCGCGGGCGCTTCCGCACCGCCAACCTGCGCAACGTGGCTCTGCGGGCGCCCTTCTTCCATAACGGCAGCCGGGCGTCGCTGGAAGATTCGCTGGATTTCTACGACATCGGCGGCGAGTTCGACAACATCAACAAGGACCGCAACTTCGTCCGCGACCTGAGCCTGACGGACCAGGAGCGCTCCGATTTTGTAGCATTCCTGCACGCCTTGACCGACCCGCGTGTGGCGAGCGAGGCGGCGCCGCTGTTCGACCGGCCGCTGCTGTACTCGGAATCGGCGCGCACCCCGCTGGTACTGGATGAGCCGAGCCCGCTGGAAGTGATCGCGTTGGAGCCTCCGATGCTGGGCAACTCCAACTTCACCGTCGGCGTGGCGGGCGGCCCGGCCGGCGCGCAGGCCGTCCTGGTCATTCATTCCAGCGACCCCGGGAGGGGTCCGGCGATCCCTTCCGTCGGCTCGTTTGCGAGGCGGACGATTGCCCTCCAGGCCGCCCCCGACGGGACCGGCTTTGGCTCGGTGAGCTTGGCGATTCCAGAAAACCCGGAGCTCGCCGGGACGACGCTGTTCGGGCGTTGGTACGTCAACCAGGGCGGGGCCGGGGCCGTGGTGGTCAGCCCGGCCTTCCGCATGACCTTGTTCGGCCCAGCCGAGACGGCGCCGGCGCGGAAACTGCTCTCCAGCGTTTCCGCCGCGAGCTTGCGCCTGGGGCTGGTGGCGCCGGAGTCGATTGTCAGCGGGTTCGGCGACGGCGTGGCCGCCTCCGTAGCCCTGGCGGAGACCCTGCCGCTCCCGACCACGCTGGGGGGCGTGCGGGTCACCGTGCGCGACAGCCTCGGAACGGACCGGCAGGCGGCGCTGTTCTTCGTCTCGCCGGGGCAGATCAACTACCAAATCCCGCCGGGCACGGCGCCGGGCGAGGCTACGGTGACGGTGTTCTTGCAGGACCAGCCGGTCGCTTCCGGGTCGCTGCAAGTGGCGGCGGTGGCGCCGGCCATCTTCACCGCCAATTCAAGCGGGCTCGGCCCGGCCGCGGCGCTGGCGCTGCGTGTGGCCGCGGACGGCTCGCAGTCGGCCGCCCCGACCGCTGTTTACGACGAAGAGCGGCAGGTTTTCGAGGCGGCTGCAATTGACCTCGGCGACGAGGGCGAGCAGGTCTTTCTCATGCTCTTCGGCACGGGGCTTCGCTTGCGGGGCGACACCGCGGTGACAGCCCGCATCGGCGGCGAGGAAGCCGAGGTGCTGTTCGCGGGCGAGCAGCCGGAGTTCGTCGGCGTCGATCAAGTCAACCTGCGCATCCCCCGCCAACTTGCCGGGCGCGGCGGGATGGACGTCACGTTGTTCTTGGGCGAGCAACAAGCCAACAACGTGCGCATCCGCGTGCGTTGAGAAACGTCGCGACAATTCATTTACTTGCAAATAAATTGCATTTATAGATAATCTTTCGACGACGCCTGGGACGCCTGGGGCGCGCTCCTTCGAGGAGGCTCCCGATGAGCCGCGCAGTCGCAAATCGGATGCGGGTGGAATGCGGCGAGGACGGATCCGTCCGGGTCGTCGGGGCCGGATTCGAGCGGCCGATCAGCCTGGAGGGGCTAGCAAGCCTGGCGCGATTGCCGTGCCGGTCCCGGCGCCGCGGACGCTTCTTTGAGCAACCCATTTGCCTAAGCCAGTCCGACAGGGAGAGCCTTGATGCCCAGTGAAGCGCGCATACTGGCAAACACTGCCCACTGAGAAGCCAGAAAAGCTGAAATGTGAAAGGCGGAGCCGTTTGCGCTCTACCTTCGGCTCTCGCCTCCGGTCGATCGTAAACGCAAGAAAGAAGGGGGCTTCGCGGCGGATACAAACCCGGCCCTCACGGACCGGGCTAGCAGAATGCCGCCCCAAGGGCTTCAACACGCTCCTAGTACTACTGTGTTATGAAACATGAGAGCCTAGGAGTGTGCCGAACAAGGAATCGGCGCCAGGCAAGCAGGAGCAGCGGTTCGCGGCCTATCTGGAGAGCCTGGCTCTGGCTGCGAACCACGACGACCGCGCGGAACCGCTAAAGGCCTACTGCCGTGGTCTCGATCTGCTTGTCGATGATCGTGCGCGTTGCCGCCGGGATCAGGTCTTTCTCCGGCAGGGTCTTCCAGGCCTCGATGGTGCGTTCTCGGGTTTCCTGGACGATCTGCCAGACCGGGCTGCCGGGCAGGCGGGCTTTGTCGGCAAAGCGCCGGACCTGATCGAGTGTGATCGTCTGGAGGCCCCGGCTGCCGCCGAAGGCGACAGCGAGGCTGTCGCCTGGGATGTCGGGCAGCGTCGAGACGAGATCGTAGGCCGGTGAGAGTGTGGGCGTGCGCCCGTCCGGGTAGAGCAGGGACCAGTTCTTCTGGTGCATGTCGCCGTTGCCCGTGACAACCGAAAAGACGAGACGGCGCACGAATTCATACGTCGCTTCCGGGCTGGTTTCGGCCCAGAGCACCTGCGCAATGTTGGCGTAGCCGTGGCCCTTGTACTTGCCGTCCGGGAACGTTCCGAAGACCTGCGCAAAATCCTCCATGTGAACATGCGCGCCGTCCGGGCCGCGGTCGAAACGCTGCACCGCCGGCGCCATGCCCTCCATCCGGGCGGCGTCTTTGGGTAGCCCCTCGATCTCGCTGACCGTAACGAGACGAGCCTCCGGCGTCTCGATGCCTACAGCGCGCGCCAGCGCCAGCATGGCGAGCTCGTTTTCAGGGACGGCTTCATGTTGTGTGGCGGGCAGCTTGGCGATCCACGAGCCGCCGACGCCGTAGGCCGGAATCGTGAGCCCGCCGTGGGATTCCATCACGGCCGAAAATTTCAGTTGCACGCCGGCCAGCGAGAAGCGCAGCACGTCGGCGTCGCGATCATCCTCGTGATGATCATGATGATCGTCATCATCATCTTCGCGGGCGCGATCGTCGCCACCGGTATCGTCCGCATGTGGCCTGACGGTGACCGCTCCGGAGAGGTCCGCGCCGAGCACGGCCATCAGGAAGAACTCGCGCTCCGGATTGATGCCGGCTTTTTCTGCCAGGTAGGTCCGAAGGTGTCCTTCCGGGAGCAGGTTGGAGAAGAACGCGGGCAGGCGGCGCGTGGTCGGGCGCACGCTGGTTACGAGCTCGCCACTGCGGCCTTTGAATGAAAGACTAAGCGTGGGAAAGACTAAGCGTCGGTCGCTCGGGGTCGTCGATGTAGGCCTGCTCGAAGGCGAACAGGCGCCGGGCTCCGGCCAGCCGTGTGATGATCCCGATGCGGCGGCCGCGCAGGAGCACGTCCAGCGCCATCACTTTGGCGAGGTCAGAACGCATCGCTGCGCTCCTCGTCTTCGTCCGCGTCGCCACCGTAGAGCGGGCGTTCGTCATCGCTGGTCTCGCCTTCCGGGTTCTCGTGATCGCGGATCATCGCCTGCGTCGCCGGCACGAGCGTGCGCGGCACGAGCAGGAGATCGTAGCCGAGCACCCGCACCAGATCGATCAGCGTGGTGAAATGCGGCGAGGTCTTGCCGCCCTCGATCCGCAAGATATGCATCTGCGGCAAGCCGATCCGGCGTCCGAGCTCGCCCGCCAGTGGGCAGCACCGCTCGGATGAGGGGCGGACGCGAGGCAGCCTCCTCGCGTCCGCTCTCAAGCACTTCGGATCGGTAAACCCCCATGCCTTCAGAAAATCCCCGCCCGCAGGGCGGGCTACACTACCGCGGAGCGCTCGCTCTCCATTTCCGGCTGAACCGGGACAGTCTGCTCGATTCCATTGAAAAGACGGATACTTGCGCTCGCGCTTGAGCAGAACTTCGGGCTAGCGGAGGGCCATCTGGCGGTTGAGCTCGATCTTAGCCAAGTCGGCCCAGGTCTCATCCTCGCGTTGGCGGACCAGCGTGAGGGCGTCCACCCAGATCGTGGCCGAGCCGCCGAACTCCGCCCAGCGTTGCCGCGCGCGGCCGAGCAGCTCGTTGGTCTCGCCCGTGACGCCGTTCATGCACAAGGTGATGTGGGGGGTGTAGGGGAAGCGCTCGGCTTGATGGAGCGGTCCGCGGTTGAGGTCGTCATGCAGCTCTCGGAGGCGCTTGGCGTCGCTGTTAGAAAGCTCCAGCTTGATGACGTGGGTTTCCGGGAAGAGGCTGACCTTGGAGAGCGTCAACGGAAATGGCTGCACGCCGTCGAGAAGCTCATAACAGGCGTTGAGCGCTTGGTGCTCGGAGATCGGGAGCAAACGGGGCGGCAGCACGGTGACGTGGGCCCGATGCGGACAACCCGGCGTCAGCTCCGCGCGCAGCCCGTTGACGAACTCTCCGAGGGGACCGCGGACATAGGCGACCACGGCGTATTGACTCACCAGATGCTGTTCCATCCGCTCCACCTTCATCGCTCCCGGCGTAAACGCCTTGGTCCGGCCGGGCTCCATTCGCACCGGGCTCCATTCGCACCGGGCTCCATTCGCACCGGGCTCCATTCGCAGAAGCGACGCCCCACTCTCGACACCCTCATGTTAACGCTTGCATTTGCTCCACAGTCAAGGGGGGCGCGTCATTCCATTGGACGGGATCGAACCCCCAGTAGTTGCAAACCAGCCATTGGTCGTTGTCGCAATCCCGCAGAACATCGCCCACGGCCAGCCCTGCAAGGGTTTCCGCGTCGTCGCCGGCACTCTGCAACCGCCGCCAAGCCTGATACGGCGAGCCGGCCTGAACCTCGCCCGCCGGCTGATAATGCTGCGGGCGGAGCTCGGTTTGTCCAGGTTCCAGCGCCGCGATTTGGTACGATTCGCGGCGCGAGTCGATCAGGCGAAAAAGTTGATACTGCGGCATCAGCCAATCCTCTGCTGCAAACTTACCGCCCGGCGGAGGACGCGACAGTGTTGTCCTCGATCCTGGCGGCCGCCGGCGAGATCCTCCAACTTTGCGACAGGCCCCAGGCGCCGGTCAAGCCGTGCCCCGCCACAAACAACCCCAGGAAGGGTATCGTCGGCCACGCGCCCAAGCAACCCAGGTAAACACCGCAAATCCCAAAGTATACTGCCGCAGCGAGATTTGCCCAGGCCAGCCGCCCGCCGCGGGGCCTGTAGACGACTTCAGCCTGCCGAGCGCGGCGCTGGTCGGCGGAGTACTTGGCGGTGCGCTGGAACGCCGAGGCGACGCCCAGCAGCGCCTCGCAGGCGGCCTTGGCGTTGCCTAACAGCAACCCGACTCCAACCGCCAACGCCGCCGGAAACAGCGCCATCTCGCGCCACGTCAGCCGCTCGCAACGCAACCGGGACGGCAGTAGCCAGAACGCCGACATCGAGCCGAAAGTCGCCAGGAACAGCGGCGCGTCCAGGGCCAGCAGCCACGGCTCGCGCCACTCGTGGCGGATCAGCGAAGCCGGGACCAGCAGTGCGGCCAGCAGCGCCATCAGCACGTAGCTAAAGTTGGAGCCAAAGTGAAAGAAGGCCTCCGCTTTGACGCTGAACGGCAGTCGCGCGCGGCTGATCGGCGCCCGCAGCTTCAATCCCGTTTGCACCAGCCCCTTCACCCAGCGCGCCTGCTGCGCCTGGAAGGAGGCCATGTCCGAGGGCAGCTCGGAATCGACGGTCAGCTCCGGAAGATAGAGCATGCGCCAGCCGGCGAGCTGTCCGCGATAGCTCAAATCGGTGTCTTCGGTCAGCGTGTCAGTCTGCCAACCGCCGGCGTCTTCGATCATCTTGCGGCGCAGCGCCCCGGCGGTGCCGTTGAAGTTGAAAAAGCGGCCTGAGCGGGATCGTGCGATCTGCTCGATCACGAAGTGGCCGTCGAGCAGCATGCCCTGCACCCTGGTCAGCAGCGACTGGTCGCGGTTGCGGAAGCTCCAGCGGGCCTGCACGCAGCCCACCTCCGGGTCCTGGAAATGGGGAACGATGCGGCGCAGGAAATCCGGCGCCGGCAGAAAGTCGGCGTCGAAGATCACGATCAGCTCGCCGCGCGCCTGCTCCAGCCCGGCCCGCAACGCGCCGGCTTTGTAGCCGCGGCGGTCGTCGCGATGCAGCAGCCGAATGGGGACGCCCAGGGCGGCCATCCGCTCGACCTCGGCGCGCGCAATCTCCGTGGTGG
>CAYOPA010000308.1:0-6756 GCA_964405625.1 uncultured Bryobacterales bacterium | reverse complement strand
TCGACCTCGTAGGGGTTGCGGATCGAGTCGATGACGTAGTTGCGGTCCGGCCGCAGCCGCGACTTGACGCGCTCGGCGAGCACCGCCGGGCCAAACTCGGCCCGCAGGGCGTTGCCGGTGCGGATCAGATTCTCGCGATTCGGCTCGACCGACTGCCGCTCCAACTCGGCGCGGATCTCGTCCGAGAGCGAGTGAAAGTGGAAGCCCTTCGTCTGAAGGTGGTCGGCGGTGACCGTCTTCCCCGCCCCGTTGGTGCCGGTGAGCCCGATAATCATGGCGAAACTGACACGATAGCAAGGCGGAGCGGCGCGAGCGGGCGACTACATGGCGAGGCGCCGGGAACCGCTGACTGGCCAATGGATTTCAATCAGCTTCGATCGCTACTCCTTGCCTACCCAGAGGTCGCGCCAAGCCTGCCTACCCTCGGCGATCTCCTCCCGCGGCACCCCCCCGGCGTCGAGCGCCGTGTCCGACAAGCTCTCCAGCCGGCCATAAAACTCCTCGCCCTCAAACATCGCCCGGTCGCCGGCTTCCACCGCCTCCGCCAGCCGATACCAAGCGTCCTCGGCCTCGGAGTACCGCCCGCGACGCTCATGCCACAGCGGCGCCCGGCGGGCCAGATCCAGCGGCAACCCGCTGCGCTCAAGCTGCCCGAGCACGGCGTCGGCGTCCTCCTCGAGCGATTGCAAGCTCGGCGCGCCACCGGCCAAAAAGACGTCGAAAAACAGCGCCAGCGACTTGATGCGCCTGATTTGGGCTTCGACCGGAACTTCCAAGCCCTCCAGCGCCTCGGCCTCCTCGCGCAGGAGCTTGCCGATCATGACGAGTTGTTCCGGACCAAAGAGCCCCGTCCGGCCCATCTCGATGAGCCCCTCGGCCGACTGACTGTCAATGAACGTCGCATCGACGCCCACCAGCGCCTTGTAACCCTTGCGGGCCTCGGCCAGCGCCTCGGCGTAGCGCTTTTCCTCGCGGTAACGCATGGCCCGGCTCAGGATCTGAAAGAACTGCTCAATCAGCCGCAGGATGTAGTCTTGCCGGATCATCACTCGTCACTTTAGCGCCCATCTGCCAGTATGAGATCAGCAGCCATGTCCGCCCCCATCCTCTTAACCGGCGCCACGGGCTACGTGGGCGGCCGGCTGCTCAAAGCGCTCGAAGCGCGCGGCGCTCCCGTGCGCTGCCTGACGCGCCATCCGGAGAACCTGTGGGCGCGCGTCGCGCCCACCACGCAGGTCGTTCAAGGCGACGTGCTCGACGCCGCGACGCTGCCGGCGGCCTTGGAGGGCTGCGAGGTCGCCTACTATTTGGTCCATTCGATGAGCTCGTCGGGCGACTTCGTCGAGCAGGACCGCCGCGCGGCTGCGGATTTCGCCGCGGCGGCGCAGCAGGCGGGCGTCAAGAGAATTATCTACCTGGGCGGTCTGGGCTCGGAAGAAGAGATGTCGAGCCACCTGGCCAGCCGTCAGGAGGTGGGCCAGGTGTTGCGCGACTCCGGCGTGCCGACCATCGAGTTTAGGGCGTCTATCATCATCGGCTCGGGCAGCCTTTCGTTCGAGATGATCCGGGCTCTGGTGGGACGGTTGGCGGTGATGATTACGCCACGCTGGGTCCGCTCGCAGGCCCAGCCTATCGCCATTGAAGATGTGATCGCGTATCTGCTCGAAGCGCTCGAAATCCCGCTGGAGGAGAGCCGGATTTTTGAGATCGGCGGGGCCGACCGCGCCTCCTACCGCGACATCATGCTCGAATACGCTCGCCAAAGGGGCCTGAAGCGCTGGATGATCCCGGCGCCCATGCTCTCGCCGCGAATCTCCGGGCTGTGGCTGGGGCTGGTGACGCCGGTCTACGCGCGCATCGGACGCAAGCTGGTCGAGAGCCTGCGGCACGACACCATCGTCACCGACCCGAGCGCCTCGCAGGTCTTCTCGGTCCAACCCAGGGGAATGGCGGCGTCCATCGAGCGGGCGATGGCGAACGAAGATCAGGACTTCGCGCAGACCCGCTGGTCCGATGCGCTGTCATCCTCGGGCGGACCGCGGCATTGGGGCGGCATCAACTTCGGCTCGCGGCTGGTGGACTCGCGCACGATCCACGTGGACGCCACGCCCGAGCAAGCCTTTGCGCCGGTTAGGCGGATCGGCGGCAAGGCCGGCTGGTACTACGGCGACTGGCTGTGGCGGGTGCGCGGGCTTCTGGATCTGCTGGTGGGAGGGCCCGGTATGCGCCGCGGCCGGCGTGACCCCGAACAGGCATTCCCCGGCGAGACGCTCGATTTTTGGCGGGTGGAGGCCTTTGAGCCGGACCGCCTGCTACGGCTGCAAGCGGAGATGAAAGTGCCGGGCCGGGCTTGGCTCCAATTCGAGGTCGATCCGGACCCGCAGGGCGGCTCCCGCATCCGCCAAACCGCCCTGTTCGATCCGCTCGGCGCGTTGGGACTGCTCTATTGGTACGCCCTTTACCCGCTGCACGAGCTAATCTTCGCCGGGATGTTGCGCAATATCGGCCGCCGCGCCGAACAGCTCGCTCAGTTGCCGGCGGCCGAGTCCGCCATCTCCACCAAGGCGGCCAGGGCCTCGGCCAGCTCCCGCGGATTGCGGTAGCGGATCTGCTTGCCGCCGACGGCCTTGTTCGCGGTGCCCATGAGTCCCTTCCAGGGCGCCTGCGTGAAGGTCAGATAGACCGTCGGCGCACCGAGGGCGCCGATTTCGGCCAGGCTCTCTTTCTTGGCTTTGCGCCCGGGCTCGGGGTCCGGCCCCAAAAAAACGTAAGCGTCCACGGGCTCATCGCCTGGCAGCTCTTCCAGCAAGAGCTTGGTCAGGAAGTCCCGGCTGCTGTCCTTGGCGAGCTGCTCAATCGAAACGATCGCGGGCGAGATCTTGTCGATCGCCGGACGCAGCCGTGGGAAGTCCACGCGGTTTCGCAACGGTTGGCGAAAGTAGACGCTCTGCTCGTCCACGCTGAAAGCCGTCAGCGCCACCTCGCCGATCCGAGGATGCCGCGACATCGCCCGCAGCGCCGCCAGCCGAGGCATAAACTCAAACAGCCGCACGCGGGCTCGCCGCCGGTTCCAAACGTCCAGGTTGAGCAGCACCTTCACGCGCAGGGGACGCCCGAGGCTCTCATCAACTTTCACGTTCTCGGGACGAAACAGCGCCATGCGGGACTCGCTGGCATGCCCCGGCTCCAGTTGCAGCTTGACCTCGCCGTCGCGCTTGGTAAGTCCGGCCTCGATCTCCCAGTTCAGGCTGCATCCGCGGTTCAGGCTGTCGACGATGGACCACTCCACGCGGTACCGCCCCGGCCCGACCGCAAACGAGCCGTCGATGGCGATGTGTCCCCGAGAGCCCTGCTTGACGGCGGGAAACGCGCCGCTGCTGGTCAGCTCGGTCGGCTCGGCCTCAGCGGGCTCCAGCGGGGTGATCAGCAGTCTGGCGTCAATCTTTCGCTCCGGCCCGGCCAACTGCCGCGACGGGATGGAGACCTGATAGCCGGTGTAGAAACGGAATTCAAAATCCAGGCGCGGCTCGAAGACAGCAACTTTACAGTTGAGCGTCTGCCTCGGCTGTTCAGCCGGGGAAAGGGTCTGCGGAATCGTCAGGAAAGCCAGTAAGAAAACGTTCCATGGAAGACCACGCACCTGCCCTGAGTCTAGCAATCCGCATCCCCATTGACCCAGCGTCCGGATGGGTCTAAAATTCTGTACGGACAGGGTTTTTGCGCACACGCGCCCTGACCGCGCCGGGGAAAACACGCTTATGAATTCGCTTCGAACCTTGCTTTGCAGCCTGCTGATCTTAACGCCGGCGGCAATGTATGCGGAGCCCGCTCCGGAGTACAAGACTTTCGAGCGCAGGTACTGGGCGTTTCAGCAGCCCAGGCGGCCCGATATCCCTGCCGCGAATGCGGGTTGGGCCAAGACCCCGATCGACAATTTCATCTTGGCCGCGTTGCAAAAGGAAGGCCTTGAGCCGGCGCCGGAAGCCGATCGCGTCACGCTAATTCGACGCGCCTACTTTGACATGATCGGTCTGCCCCCGACGCCCGCGGAGGTCGCCGATTTCGTCAATGACACCGCGCCCAACGCCTGGGAGAAGGTGGTGGACCGGCTGCTGGCGAGCCCGCACTACGGCGAGCGCTGGGGCCAACACTGGCTCGACGTGGTGCGCTTCGCCGAAACCGAAGGCTTCGAATACGACCGCTATCTGCCGGGCCTGTGGCGCTATCGCGATTATGTGATCCAGTCGTTCAACCAGGACAAGCCGTTTGACCAATTCCTGCGCGAGCAGCTTGCCGGCGACGAAATGGTCGAGGGCGAGCCGCAAGAGGAAAAGAACCAGGAGCTGCTGATCGCGGCCGGATTCCACCGCCTGGGCGCGGTGCGGCGCAACGCCGGCAACCAGGAAGTGGCCTCTTCGCGCAATGAGGTGCTCACCGAGCGCACCGACATCGTCGGCGCCGCCTTCATGGGCCTGACGATGGGCTGCGCGCGCTGCCACGACCACAAGTTTGACCCGATCCGTCACACCGATTATTACCGGTTGCAATCCTTCCTGAGCGCCACAGAAGAGACCGACGTGCCCCTAGGCGGCGCCATGTCGCCCGAAGAGTGGCGCGACGCCACCAAGGAGTTGCGCGGCAAGCTCAAGAAGATGCGCGGCAAAATGAAGCTCGTCGACGACGAGGAGCGCGCGAAGATGGAGCGCGATTACGCCGAGCTGGAAGCCAAGCTGCCCCCGGCGCCGGACACCATCTCGACCATCAAAAACGACTACGAAAACCGCACGCCGATCCACGTGCTCAACCGCGGCAACTTCGACCAAAAGGGCGAGGCGATGGGCATGCGCGCGCCAGGCGTGCTGCTGCCCGAGGGAACCCCGGAGCTGCCGGGCGGCACCGAGAATCCGCGGCTGATCCTGGCCAACTGGTTGGCCGATCCGCAAAACCCGCTGACAGCTCGCGTCTACGCCAATCGCATCTGGACGTTCCACTTCGGCAAGGGCATCGTCAACACGCCCAACGACTTCGGCTTCATGGGCGACCGCCCCAGCCACCCCGAGTTGCTGGACTGGCTGACGACCGAGCTGGTCGACAACGGTTGGAAGATGAAGCCGCTGCACAAGATGGTGCTGATGTCGGCGACCTTCCGTCAGGCTTCCAAGAACCCCGCGTACCAGGAAGCCGCCATGGCCAAGGACGCCGACAACCGCCTGCTTTGGCGCGGCCCTTCGCGGCGCCTGTCGGCCGAAGAGGTGCGCGACTCGATGCTATCAGTCTCAGGCCGCCTGAACCCCAAGATGGGCGGCGAGAGCGTCATCATCCCAGTGCAATCCACGCTGGTCGATTTGCTCTACGACCCCACCCAGTGGGCCGTGAACGAGGACTCCGCCGAGCATGACCGCCGCTCGGTCTACCTGATCGCCAAGCGCAATCTGCGCCTGCCTTTCATGGAGGTCTTTGACCAGCCGCCGGCCCTGACCACTTGCGCCCGCCGGGACACCTCCACGCATGCGCCGCAATCGCTGGAACTGCTCAACGGGGACATCTCGAATAACTTGGCGGGCGCGTTCGCCGACCGCTTGGTGCGGGAGGTTGGCGACAATCCCCAGCAGCAGGTCGAGCGGGCTTATCTGTTGGCGACCAACCGCATGCCGACCGAAAGCGAGACCAAGATCGCGTTGGAGTTCCTCCAGGAGATGCCGCTGCGAGAGTTTGCGCTGGCGGTGCTGAACGTCAACGCGTTCCTGTACGTCCAGTAGGGGCGGAGCGTAGGGGCGGGCGGAAGCCCGCCCAACACCGCACGATCTCCCCGCCGCATCAGGTTTTGGGCGGCCTTCCGGCCGCCCAAACTTCTGCAAGGACGGGCCGTGGGGGCGGTTTTCCCGCTCACATTCCGAGCCAAGGCGCTCCTACGATCCCACGCAAGGGCCTCGACCTGGGGGTCGAGGCGGCAGGCGTGGGCGCCTGCGCCACCAAAAGGTGCTTCGCGCTCCGCTAGCGCACGACGATCGTCACCGGCGGAGAGCTCAAGCCGGCCTGCCGAATCGTAACCGGCACGCTGTTCCCAGGCAGCACCCCCTGCGGTACGAAGAAGTTCACCTGGTACAGGCCCGTAAAGCCAGGAGCCAGCCCGCTGAAGGTCACCTCCGTGCGGATGCCGTCGACAAAGACCTCCACCGGGTTGACGGTCAGGCTCAACGGCGAGCTCGGCGCGACTTGGCCTTCGGGCGTCGGCGGATTCACCATCCCCAAGCCCGTGCAGAAAGCCGCCAGGACGTCGCCAACGCGCGCCGGCGACGCTTGGTCGGAGAGGATGAAGGTTCGGCCGTCAGTGATGGCGGCCTGCCCGAAGCCTTGCTCGTTGGTCGTGAATATCGCCGGCTGGGCGGAAGCGACGGTCAGCCGCTCTTCCACCGACAAGGCGTTGCCGCGCTTGACCAACAATTGCACCTGGCGGTTCAGCGGCAAATTGAACGGGACCTGCGCGTTCACCTGCCCGTTCGCGGCAAACAGTAGCGGCAAAGGGACGCCGGCCATGACCACCTCAGTGTTCTCAAGCTGCGTCGGGAACGGAACGCCGCCGGAAACGCCCTGCCCGTCGGCCAACTGTCGTCCGAAGATCGAGATCAAGACGCCCGGCGAAACCCGGTTGCCGGCCTCGAAGCTGGCGGCGTTCCTCACCGCGCCGGCTTCCACCAGCGGCAGCGGGCTCGCCTCTCGAACCTCCACGGTGAGGTCCTGCTGCGCCACGCTGAA
>CAYOPA010000307.1:0-6785 GCA_964405625.1 uncultured Bryobacterales bacterium | reverse complement strand
AGCAGATTCTGACTCCATTGTTTGCAGCCGTTATGGCTCTGACAGCCTCCGTGCCGACCGCTTCGGCGGAGGACGCGCTGTCGCTGTTGCCCGAGCAGGCAACCGCCATCGTTGGCGCTGATTTTCGGGTTGCGCGCGGATCGCTGCTCTATCGCGAGCTCGAAACACGCATGAGTAGGTCGTCGGGCGTCGATTTCGATGAGATCGCCGCGAGCATCGGCATGGATGTCCGGCGCGATCTCGACCGGCTGACCGTCGGCTCCTGGAGTGAGTCGGGGAAGGACCGGTTCTTCCTGGCAGTAGTCGAAGGAGATTTGCGTCCGGCTACCGAATCCGCGGCCTTCAGCCAGGAGTACTCAGCGGCGGGAGAACATGCAGGCGTGCGGCTTTTTCAGGGGCCCCCGTTGGAGAACCGGCCGGGGTTGACGCTGGCCTTGCTGGGCGACCGGCTGGCAGTGGCGGGCCAGAGACGGGACGTGATCGAGACAATTGATCGCAGTCTGGGCAAGAATCCGGCTGGACTGGCGGCATCCGCGCTGCGGGCCGAGGCCACCACGGCCGCCGGCAGGGGCCAGGTTTGGATGGTGGTTGACGATCCTTCCGCCGGCGCCGAGGCTTTTGGCGAAGTGCTGGGCGGTCCCATGCCGGTGGTGCTGGATTCGTTGCGGGCGGTGCGGTTCTCGGCGGATCTGCTGCGCGGGCTCGCCATGGAGATTAGCGGCCTTTGCGAATCCGATGCGGCCGCGGTGTCGTTGGCCGCGGCCGCCAAGGGGTTGCTATCGGTGGCTCGCTTGTCGACCCCGGCCACGGAGCCGGAGCTGCGCCAAATGTTGAACGCGGTTCGCGTGCGGGCGGCGGAAGGGCGGCTGGAGCTGAGCGCGGCGCTGACCGAGACGCAGGTCTTGGAGCTGCTGCGTGCGGCTGAGCTGCGAGGCTGGGCTGCAAATCTGCCGTAGGGCGACGACGCGGCTCGGCCGGAGCCCCGCGCCGCGCGAGCGCGCCGTAGGCCGCCCTTTGCCGTACAATAGGCGCTCGATGACTCGCCGAGCCTTCCTCGCCGCCACCGCAACGCCCCTCGCCGCGCAGTCCCAAAATGCCGCGCCGACCGATCCCACGCACCTGCGCCTGCTCGAGACCCAGTGGGTCAACCCTCCCGCGCCGGGCCGGTTGCCCGTGGGCGTCAGCCATCACACTTGGCGCTCGAAGGCGCTGGGCAAGGACGTGGGCTACTGCGTCTACCTGCCGCCCAGCTACGGCCGCTCGCCCGGCAAGCGCTACCCGGTTATCTATAACCTGCACGGCGCCGGCGGCAACGAGCTGCACGGCTCTGAGGAGGCGGCGGCGCTGGAAAAAGCCATCGCCGAGGGCCGCGCCCCGGAGATGATCATTGCGATGCCCAACGGCGGCAAGGCGACCTTCTATAAAGACTCCCACGACGGCAAGTGGCCCGCCGAGACGATGATGATCCGGGAATTCATCCCCCACATCGACGCCAACTACCGCACCATCCCCGAGCGCGCCGGGCGTTGCATCGAGGGCTTTTCGATGGGCGGCCGCGGCTCCACTCGGCTGGCGATGAAGTACCCCGAGCTGTTCTGCTCGCTGTTCAACCAGGCCGGCAACGTCCCGCGCACGGCCGCCGCCTACAACCCGTCCCGTCCCGACGCCTACCCCGGCTTCTACCTGGGCCCCGATAAGCAAAATTACATCGACAACGACGTTTTTCTGCTGTTGGAGAAGAACTTGGCGGCGATCAAGCGGATGCGCATCCAGATCTGGTGCGGCACGGCCGACGACGGCCACCTGCCCACCGTGCGGGATTACCATCAGGCGCTCGTCAAACACGGTGTGGACCATACCTACATGGAGATCGAGGGACTGGAGCACAAGCGCACCGAGATGATCGCGCGGTACGAGGCGATTTGGTTCGACTATCACGTCGAGTCCCTACGGCGGAACGGAACGGTATAAGCTGGTGAGCACAGGAGCGCCTTATGGGACCCCAAGAAGCTAAAACCATCGCCGATTTTCTGACCGCCGACTTTGCCGCCGAGATGCAGACCACGCAACGCGTGATCGAAGCCGTTCCCAACGACCATCTGGACTATCAACCCGATCCGAAGTCCAAGACGGGCCTCGGTCTGGTCCGCCATATCACACTGGAGGACGAGTGGTTGCTCAACTGCATCGCCGACGGCGTGGTCGTGCCGCCGCCGGATGATTCCGACGCTTGCGGAATCATGAGCCCCGCCGACGCGAGCGCTCAGTACGCGGACCGGGTGGCCAAATCCCTGGACCGCGTGCGGGGCATGTCCGGCGAGCAACTTGCCGCCGAGATCGACTTCTTCGGCATGTTTCAAATGCCCGCCGTCAGCATGTTGGCGATGGCTTTGAAGCATTCCGTCCACCACCGCGGCCAACTCAGCTCGTATCTGCGGGCGATGGGCGGCAAGGTTCCGGGGATCTACGGACCGAGCGCGGATTCGCAGTAGGGAAACAGTGAGCCGTAAGCGGAGTGTTATCGTGGTCGGCTATGGCCGCCATCGCTCCCTACGGCCGATCGCATCGTCGCCGAGTCGATTCGGCTCGGCGGCGTTTGCGTTTCGGGGGGAGAGATCTACTGGCTGGAAGGGCGGCCCCGGGAGAAAGGGCGTTACGTCCTTGTTCGGGAACGGCCCGACGGCTCGCGGCAAGACCTGACCCCGGAACCCTACAACGTCCGCACCCGCGTCCAGGAGTACGGCGGCGGCGCGTACTTGGTCGCCGACGGGACCGTCTGGTTCAGCAACTACGCCGACCAGCGGATCCATACCCTCGAACCCGGCGGTGAGCCCAAGCCGCTCACTCCCGAAGCCGCGCACCGCTACGCCGACACGGCGCTGGACAAGCCCCGCGGACGCCTGCTGGCCGTTCGAGAGGACCACTCCGGCGCGGGCGAAGCGGTCAACGCCGTCGTCTCAATCGACCTGAAGACCGGCGCGCAGCAGGTGCTGGCCGACGGGGCGGATTTCTACTCCGATCCCCGGTTGAGCCCCGACGGCGCGGCGGTCTGCTGGCTGGAGTGGCGCCACCCCGACATGCCCTGGGACGCCGCCGAGCTGTGGACGGCGACGGTCCGCCCCGATGGCGGGTTTCAGAATGCGCGGCGGATCGCGGGCGGGCCGACCGAATCGATCGTGCAACCGCGATGGTCGCCCGACGGCCGGCTGTGCTTCGTCTCCGACAGCAACGGCTGGTGGAACCTGTATCGGCTCGAGAACGACGGTCGGATCACCCATCTGCTCGACCGTCGAGCCGAATTCGCCTATCCGCAGTGGGTCTTTGACTGGTCCACCTACGCTTTCGAGGACGCCGACACGATCTGGTGCGCTTTCCACACCACCGACGGTTGGAAGCTGGGCCGATTGGACGCTGAATCGGGAGCCCTGGAGGAGATTGAAAGCACATACACGGACCTGTCGAGCCTGTCGGCCGAACCGGGAACGCTAGTCTTCGACGGCGGCTCGCCCACGGAGCCGACCGCCGTCGTGGCGATGGACACGGCGACGCGGAAGTTCCGCACCCTGCGGCAGGCTTCTTCGCTCGATGCCGAGCTGCGGCGCTACATTTCGGTTCCCGAGGCGATTGAGTTTCCGACCGAAGGCGGGCTGACGGCGCACGCCTTCCACTACCCGCCGCGGAACCCCGATTTCGAGGCCGCTAATGGCGAAAAGCCGCCCTTGATCGTCATCAGCCACGGCGGGCCGACCGCGCAGGCCTCGCCGACGCTCGATCTGCGCAAGGCCTATTGGACTAGCCGGGGCTTCGCGCTGGTGGATGTGAACTACGGCGGCTCGACCGGTTACGGGCGAGCCTATCGCGAGCGGCTGGCCGGCCAGTGGGGGGTCGTGGACGTGGACGACTGCGTTAACGCCGCGCTCTATTTGGTCCGTGAAGGCAAGGCCGACGCAGACA
The DNA here is from genome assembly GCA_964405625.1 of uncultured Bryobacterales bacterium. Lineage (GTDB taxonomy): Bacteria > Acidobacteriota > Terriglobia > Bryobacterales > UBA6623 > RI-231. The sequence continues at coordinate 2,831 of CAYOPA010000307.1, read as the reverse complement.
AGCTGATTATTCGGGGCGGCAGCGCGGGCGGTTTTACGACCCTGGCGGCGCTGGCCTTTCGCGACGTGTTTGGCGCCGGGGCCAGCCACTACGGCGTGGCGGACCTGGAGGCTCTGGCGCGCGACACGCATAAGTTCGAGTCGCGCTACCTCGACAAGCTCATCGGTCCCTACCCGGAGCAGAAGGCGCTCTACGAGCAGCGCTCGCCCGTGCATCACGTGGACGGCTTTGACGCGCCGGTGATCTTCCTGCAAGGCGCCGAGGACAAGATCGTGCCGCCCGAGCAGGCGGATGCGATGGTCGATGCCTTGCGCCGTCGCGGGCTGCCCGTCGGATACTTGTTGTTTGACGGCGAGCAACATGGATTCCGGCAGGCCGACAACATCAAGCGGGCGCTTGACGCGGAGCTTTACTTCTATGGCGCGGTCCTTCTCAAGACGGCTTTGCGTTTTTAGCGCGGCCGCGTTGCTTCCCTTGGCGCTGGCCGGGCAGCAGCTCGAGCGCGTCCGCTACAACAACCCCGGCCTGACGGTCGATCTGGGCGTGGGCTTGTGGGCCTGGCCCTTGCCGATGGATTACGACGGTGACGGCGACCTGGATCTGGTCGTAGTGGGCGGCGGCAAACCTTACGAAGGGACGTGGTTTTTCGAGAATCCCGGCGGCGGCGGAAAGATACCAGTCTTCAAGCCCGGCCGCAAGGTCGCCGGGTATCGCCAGCATGTGCGGATTTCGCCCGACGGGACCGTCATGAGGGACGGCGAGGCGTTTCCCGACTTCCGCAACAGCGGATTTGACAGACCCGCTCCCCTCGGGGTCAAGCTGGCCGACATCTACCCGGCTGATCGCAAAACCCGCGCCAACCAGTGGCAGCGGCTGGATTATGACGGCGACGGCGACCTGGACCTGATCGTCGGCGTGGGCGACTGGCAGGACTACGGCTGGGGCGACGCCTACAACAGCGACGGCGTGTGGACCAACGGGCCGTTTCGCGGCTTCGTCCTGCTGTTGGAGAACACCGGCACGGACGCCGAGCCGACCTACGCCCCCAGCCGACATGTCGCGACCAAGACAGGCGAGCCGATCGAGGTCTACGGCTGGCCGAGCCCGAGCTTTGCAAATTTCGATGGCGACGGCGACCTGGACCTGATCTGCGGCGAGTTCCTGGACGGCCTGACCTACTTCGAGAACATCGGCACGCGGACCGAGCCGGTCTACGCGCCGGGCCGGCGCGTCTCGTTCCGGGGCGAGCCCGTGCGGATGGACTTGCAAATGATCACGCCCACGGCGATCGACTGGGACGGCGACGGCGACCCGGACTTGATCGTGGGCGACGAGGACGGCCGCGTGGCCTTCATCGAAAACCTGGGCGGCTGGGAGTTTCGACAGCCGGTCTATTTCCAGCAAGAGGCCGAATTCGTCAAGTTCGGAGCGCTGATTACGCCGGTCTCGTTTGACTGGGACGGCGACGGCGACGAAGACATCATTGCGGGCAACACCGCCGGGTACATCGGCTTCATCGAGAACCTCGACGGCGGCGACCCGCCCAAGTGGGCCGCGCCGGCGCTGCTGGAGGCCGACGGCGAGACGATCCGCATCCAGGCCGGGCCGAACGGCTCCATCCAGGGGCCGGCCGAGGCCAAATGGGGCTATACGACTTTGAGCGTCGCGGACTGGGACGGCGACGGATTGCCGGACTTAGTGGTGAATTCCATCTGGGGCAAGGTCGTTTGGTACCGCAACGTCGGCTCCCGCACGCAACCCAAGCTGGCCGAGGCGCAGGCGCTCCCCGCCGAGGCGCCCGCCAAGCCGGCATGGAACTGGTGGACGCCGGCGCCGGGCGAATTCGTCACTCAATGGAGGACCACGCCGCTGGCCGTGGATTGGAACCAGGACGGACGGATGGACTTGATCTCCCTCGACGAGGCGGGCTATCTGGCGCTGTTTGAGCGCGGCGACGGCGGCGCCTTGCGGGCCGGGAAACGGATCTTTTCCTCAACCGGCCCGTCGGTGTTCAACTCCAGGGGCGTGAGCGTGAACGCCGAGCCCGGCCCGCTGCGGCTGAACGACGGCCGAGCCGGCGGTAGCGGCCGCCGCAAGCTCGCTTTGGCGGACTGGGACGGCGACGGCCTGCCGGATCTGCTGGTCAACTCCGCAAGCGCGGACCTGTTTCGCAACTTGGGCGAGGGCCGCTTCGAATATATGGGCCCGCTGACGCCGGAAGCGCTGGCCGGGCATACCACCAGCCCCACGACCGTCGATTGGAACGGCGACGGCGTTCCCGACCTGCTGGTCGGGGCCGAGGACGGCTTTCTGTACTACCTGCGCAACCCTCGCAAGCCCTGACCGCCGCAGGCTGTGCGAAAATCCTCTCGATGCAACGTCGCACATTTCTCGGCTCGCTGCTGACGCCCTTCGCGGCGCTGGCCCAAGGCAAGACCCTCACCATCACCGACCTGGAAATCTGGCGTCTGGAAGGGACGCAGCAGGGCCTCGGCGGCGTCCATCGGCAGTACCAGACGCGGCCGCTGCACGTCTATGACGACCAGCGGCCCGAGCCCTACGTTGAGCCCCCCGCGGGGACTCCGGGGCCGCAGCCGCGCACGTCCCGGTACCTCGTCATCAAGACACGGGAAGGCATCGAGGGGCTCTATGGGCCGGTGGATTCGGAAGCCTGCGTTGTCGTCGAGCGGCAGCTCAAGCCGTTCCTCATTGGCAAAAACGCACTGGCCGGCGAGACGCTGTGGGACCAACTCCACCGCCTGAACCGCCACTCCCGCTCGGGCCACTACATGGTGGCGATCTCGGCGGTCGACAACGCGCTGTGGGACCTG
>CAYOPA010000306.1:0-6799 GCA_964405625.1 uncultured Bryobacterales bacterium | reverse complement strand
CAACGTCGCAGGGAAGCAATATCTAGCAGTCTGCTTCTGTGGTTGCCGCCCTCGGTGCTAGTTGTTTCTGACCTGGCAGGTGAGTGATCGAGTGCGGTCTTTTGTAAAGCCTTGATATGCAGCGCTTCCAGGGGCCGCGGGCCGGTATGGTGATCAGCGGCTCGGGTCCGGATCTGAAGAACGAGCGCTCTGGCTCGCAGCAGCCCGCTGATTTTCCCGGCCCGGATCTGTTCGATCATGCGCCCGTTCAGGTGGCGTCGTTGCAGAAGGCCGGCCTGAGGCGTGACCACCCCTTTCCCCTCCAGGTTCAGACCAAGTGGACGATCTCGGCTGAGCCGAGGGCGTTGAAGCGGTTCATGAGGGCCATGCGAATGTGGATTTCGGCGGTCTGGGGGTCGGGGTCCCTTGCGGCGATGCGTACACCGGTGGACTTGAGGTCGAGCCCGTGAAGCGTCACGGTCCGAGGCCGCCGGCGAACGGCCCATTCGCTGAAGCTGAGGTCGGTGGTGATCACGACGCTGGCGCGCTCGTAGAGCTTGCTCCGCGGGTGGAAGAGCATAGCGCCAGCCGCCGTTGCAGAGCTGGCGGACCTGGCAGCTCTGGCATTGTGAACCGCCCCGGGTTTACCGGAGAGTAAAGCACTCAAAGGATGAGCCCCATGACGAAGCAGAGTTACACCCCCGCCTATCCTGCCGAGCTGCGCGAACGCGGTGTTCGGCTTTTCCGAGAGAACCGCGGCGACTACACCAGCGATACGGCCGCCTACAAAGCGATCGCACCGAAGCTTGGCTGCTCGCCGGACAGCCTGCGGGTCTGGTGCCAGCAGGCCGAGCGCGACACCGGGCAGCGCACCGGGCTGACCAGCGCCGAGAAGGATCGCGGCCGACGCAGCCTTGCCGATCATGCTCCAGAACGCGCCGTCGCCCATCGGTGCGGGCCTGCCACCCGAGGACGTGGCGCGGATCGCGGGCGCGGTCGACGGGATCGACTGGGTCAAGGAAGAGACGATGCCCTGCGGCCAGAACCTCACGCGCATCCTCGCCGCGTCGGGCGATGGCATCCGGGGCGTCTTCGGCGGCGCAGGGGGGCGCTACATCACTGACGAGTTGGCCCGCGGGTCGCTCGGCACGCTGCCCGCGGCGGAACTCGCGGACCTCCACGTCCGCCTGTGCCGCGCCTGGGCCGCGGGCGACGAGGCCGAGGCGCGGCGGCTCTTCATGGTCTCAATGCCGCTTCTCAACTTCCAGGCCGTGTTCCGGATGCACATGACGAAGGAGGTTCTGCGGCTTCGCGGCGTCCTGAGTCAGACCCATGTCCGGGGCGCCGGCCCTCGCATGGACGCGGGCGACCGGGCCGAGCTTCATGCGCTCCTGCGCCAGATCGCGCCGGAGTTCGCAATCCACCCCCCGTTCCAGAAGGCTACCGCCGAATGACGCCGCTCGACTCCATCGCCAAGGTCGAAACATTCATCGTCCGTATCCCGCGCGACGTGCCTTACCTCGGGCCGCTCCGCGAAGGCGAATTCATCAACGAAAAGGGCTACCTCGTTCGCAAGGGCAACCGATCGATCTACCCGGCCGCAGACATGTCCGTGATCGTCCGCGTGACGGGCGAAAGCGGCGAGGTCGGCTGGGGCGAGACCTACGGGATCGCCGCGCCGGAAGCTGTGACCGCGATTATCGACAACCTTCTCGCCCCGGTGATCCTTGGCCGCTGCCCGTCCGAGGTCGCGGTGATCTGGGAGGACCTCTACGATCTCATGCGTGTGCGCGGCTTCTTCGGCGGCTACTATGTCGACGCGCTCGCGGGCGTCGATATCGCGCTCTGGGACCTTTTCGGGCGCCGCGCCGGGCTGTCGGTCGCACAGCTACTGGGCGGCGCCCGGACACGGACGCTGCCAGCCTACGTTTCCGGCTTGCCGGCCGCCACGCTGGCCGAGCGCTGCGAGATGGCCGAGGCCTGGGTCGGTCGCGGTTTCCGCGCGATCAAGTTCGCGGCAGCCGTGTCGGACGAAGGCATCGTGCAGGAGATGGCGGCGCTGCGCGAGGCGGTGGGGCCGGAGGTCGACCTGATGGTGGATCTCCACTGGAAGTTCGAGGCCTCCGAGGCCGTGCGCCTGATCCGGCGGCTCGAACCGCACAACCCCTACTTCGCCGAGGCGACCTGCCAGCCTGAGGATCTCGAAGGGCAAGCCCGCGTCGCCACCTCGATTGGCGTGCCGCTGGCGCTGGGGGAAGAGTGGCGGACGGTCTACGAGGTGCGTCCCCGCCTCGAGGCGCGCGTTTGCGGAATCATCCAGCCCGAGATCGGCCATACTGGCATCACGCAGTTCGCGCGGATCGCGCAGATGGCGCAGGCCTTCCACGTCCGGATCATCCCGCACGCCTCGATCTCTGCGGGCATCTTCATGGCCGCCAGCCTTCAGGCGACGGCGGCGCTCCAGCGCGTACCCTACCACGAGTACCAGCATTCGATCTTCGACCGGAACCTGGACTTCACCGAAGGCGACATGGCCTGCGCCGCTGGCCACTACACAGTTCCCTCCGGACCCGGTCTGGGGGTCCGGCCGTCGGCGGCACTGCTCGACCTTCTCGGGAGTTAGGGCGATGGCATTCCAGGGCATCTACCCCGTCCTTTACGCCTTCTGGGACGAGGCCGACCGGCTCGACCGCGCGGCAATGGCGCGGCAGGTCGATCACTGCGTCGCGGCCGGGGCGCACGGGATCACGGTCTTAGGGCTCGTGACCGAGGTCCACAAGATGGACGTGAACGAGCGCCTCGCGCTGGTGGAAACAGTGGGCGAGCTGCTGGGCGGGCGGCTGCCCTACGCCGTCACGGTGGCCGAGCCCACGATCCGAGGGCAGGTCGACTTTGCCCGCGCGGCCCGCCGCATGGGGGCGGATTGGGTCATCCTGCAGCAGTCGGGCGTCAAGGGCACGCCCGAGGCGGAGATCGTGCGGTCCTTCGGCCGTGTGGCGGAGGCGCTGGACTTCCCGATCGGCGTCCAGAACAACCCCGTCAACCTCGACGTCTCGCTCTCGGTCGACGGTCTCGTGACGCTGAACCGACTTCACCCCAACATCTCGATCCTGAAGGGCGAAGGCTGGTCGGTCGACATCGCGCGCACCATTGAAGCCTCAGGCGGCGCCTACACGGTGTTCGGTGGGCACGGCGGGATCGAGTTCCCGGCGCTCCTCCGGTCGGGCGGACGCGGACTGATCCCCGCGCCGGACTTCCTTGCACCACATGTCCGCATGTTCGACCTCTGGGTGACGGCCGAGCCCGCGGCGCAGCGGCAGGCCGAGGCGATCCATCGCGCGATCCTGCCCGCCATCGTCTTCATGTCACGCTCCGTCCCCGGCATGCTCTGCTACGGCAAGCGGCTTTTCGCAGGGCAGGCCGGGATCGAAGCCGTCCACGACCGCGGCCCCGCGCTGGTGCCCACGGCCTTCGGCCTGGCCGAAATCGAGCGGTTCGCGGCCAACATCGCAGCGGCCGTGCCGCAGGCCGCGGAAGCTGCGGAATGACGGATCGCATGATCTGCGTTGACTAGGGGTCGACCAACTTCCGCGCACATCTGTTCGAGCGGGGCGAGGCCGCGGGCCACCGGCAGGTCCCGGGTGCGGGGATCACTCGGGTTGAGGCCACATTCGAGGAAGTCCTGTTTTCCTAGATCGCCGATTGGCTCGACACCCCCGCCATGATGATCCTGTCTGGGATGATCACGTCCCGCAACGGCTGGATCGAGGTGCCATATATACCGCGCCTGCGGAGCCCGTCCGACCTCTTGGCCGGAGCGATACGGCGCGAGGTGCGCGGCGTGCCGCTCCTATTTCTTCCGGGGCTGATGCAGATGGATCCGGTCCCAGACGTGATGCGGGGCGAGGAGGTGCAGATCCTGGGCGCGGTGTCCGGCGACGAGCAGTGCACCGTGGTGCTTCCCGGTACACACAGCAAATGGGTCCGGTGCGGCGCTGGCGGCGTGGAGACGTTCCGCACCTTCATGTCGGGCGAACTGCGCGACCTCGTTCTGCGGCATTCGCTTGCCGGGCGGCTTGCGGTCGATGATGGCGATCGACAAGCCGCCTATCTGCGCGGGCTCGAAGCCTCGGCCCAGGCCCCTGTCGCGGCCCTCTTCGCCGCCCGGTCGTCCGTCCTCCTCGGCCGAATGGCGCCGGAGGACGTCGCGGATTACCTCTCGGGCGTGTTGATCGGCGCGGAGATCGCCGAGGCGGAGCGGCTTGGTCTCGTCGGCCCCTCGGTCCGTCTGCGCGGTGAGACGTCGCTGACACGGACGTACAAGGCCGGGATCGAGGCCCTCCTTGCGCGGTGTCGCGTCGAGATCGCGCATGCCTCTGCGACGGCGGGCTTTCGGAAGATTGTTGATGCGTTTAGTCTGGCAACGGTAAGCCGATAGGATGAATTCGATCTGACAGTCACCGTTGGGCGGGAAGCAGCCTTTCGCTGCCGCATCAAACTCACAGAATATTGCTAAAGCGGAAGGCGACCGTTTCTTTGATGAAAGCCTTGTGCAAGCATGCAAGAAATCATGCAGTGGAAAAGAGTTAACGCGCGATTTGCAGCTGACAAGAATACGACGCCCAAAAACGAGGAATTTTCGGCGCAGGCTGGTTCAGCAGAGCAAGTCGGGACAAGTTTTAATTCGATTCACTTAAAATAACGTAATGATCTACTCCAATTGAGAAATTTTGGCGCCTCTCAAGGCCGCGGGCATCTGCGCGCCACTCGCCTGCAAATAATCGTGCAAGGTCATTAACGACCTCGCCCACCTCGAAAGCGTGGGCATGATTGACGGCAATACGGTCAAAGGCACTGAGGTCGATCGTGTCAACTCCCAAGTGAGCGAATATTGGCGGTAAGCGCCCCGCGCGCGGCTCGCGCGTGCCAAGAAACTCAGAGGCAAGCAGTGCGATGTCGCGTCTCGAAACGAGCAGCGTAACGTGCGCTCCATCCGCTTGGTCCGTGGCTTGGCGAAGGTTGGGTCTCGCGATATCCGCGGCTGCAAGCACGACTGCCGCGTCGCCACCCGGCCAGCTATCTCGCATCAGATTCGCGGCGAGACGCGTGCCCATGCTGTGTGCCATGATGTCCACGCCCGCAATCTCCGGGCTTGACGCCAGCGCGTTGACGAACCGACTGAACTGGAACTGAGACCAGTCCACAGCGTCAGAGTCACGCGCATAACTGCGAAGCCTTCCCGCCGAGGGCCACGACCAAACGACCAGCGGCGACTCGAGGGCTAGGTCTCGAGCGAATGCGAGCCCTGTCCGGGTGGCGTCGAGGAAGTCGTTCCGGTAGCCGTGGACATAGATCAAAACGCGCCCGCCGCGCGCCGATGCTGCATCAATGATCTCTGAGATGCAGTCCTCCGCTTCGGAAATCGTTCTCCCATCGGAGAGTTGGACAACTCCCAAAAACTCTCCAAGTTTGAATGGGGTGGCCGGTGTGAGTTCTCCGCAATACCACACCCCAGGTGTGCCGCTCTCATTAGCGAAGCGGTCTACGAGCATGTCGAACTGATGATCGTAGCGGCGGTCTGTGGCGAAAAAAACCTGGCTTCTCGTTTGCTGCGAATTACCTTCGCGTTCCTCTGAGGGAGCAACGAAATCCAACTCATCCCAAAACGCCAGAGCATCATTATAGAGTTGAACGACGACCTCGGCTGCCGTGGAAGAAACTTCCGCGGCGGTCGAAATTATCGCAGCATCAAGTGTCTCCCCCGAGAAATCCGACCAAGAAGCATCCGTAATGGAGAATTCCTCCAGCGCTGCAGCTAACGCCTCAGCTTGATCATCGATAACGCCTGCCGCTTGCGCCTCCGCTTGGTCCAAGGCAGAAAGAATCCGTCGCTGCTCTCCAGCTCCGAGAGTAGACCACCACGCATCGCTTACCAGAGTAACGGCGACACGGCTACTATGGTCTGTCAAAACCATTCCACCTTCAATGATAGACAGAACTTCGCTGCGAACAAATTCCTGTGGCCAAACGGCCGTGTCGAACACGCCAAGCTGCAATGCGCTAAACACCTCGGCGAAAGGCAAACCCAACGGCGCAGCGCCTAGTTGCTGAAAAAATACCTGAGAGATCAAATCGTTCGTCTGGACTCTAAGCCCTTCAAAACCGGAGGTCTCAACAATGCTCGACCTCGTGACCATAGTGTTTATTCCATGGGTCCATAATCCTAGTGCTAGGACGCCATCCTGCGTAATTTCACTTCGGGCAATATCGCCAACGAAACCCTGCTGGGCCTGACGCCTCCTTTCGAAACTGGTGAACGCAGCTGGCACGGTCAGAAGCGCTGCTGCCCCATCACCATCTAGAATAGTGTCCTGAAGGAACATGAATCCAATTGCTCCCTCAAATTGAGAAATCAACTCCAAGACACCGCCGCGCCCAACGCTGATCGGCTCACGGCCCTCTTCGATGACGAAACCTGCGTCAGCAAGCGAAGCTTGTAGACTGGCGAAATATGCCTCAAAAGGGGCCGATGTAGGTATTTCGCTGTAGAAAGAAATAGGTTGCTCTTGAGCATTTATCTGTGGAGTTGGCAATAGAATTAGAAGTACAGCGCCGAAAGCATACTTCATATCAACGCCTCGCCCGAGAGATTCAACACCTGTTAGTCTCTCTCCAGGTGCATGATTCGGTCAAGATGCAGCGGTTGCGCCGATGCCGTGCATGCGCTCAGGCCGAGTCTGAAAGTCGGTGTTCACCTGTGGGGATAGGTAGTTCACCCTGAACAACGCTCATCCATCTGTTTTCGCTACATAAAGCGGCG
>CAYOPA010000305.1:0-6829 GCA_964405625.1 uncultured Bryobacterales bacterium | reverse complement strand
GCAGCTCTTCATGCACGCCGGCCGTTACGATCAGTACCTCGTCCAACCGGTCCAGCAACGCGTGCGGCACGACATAGATCTCTTGGAAATCGGCGCCCTGCTCAATGCGCGTCACCCGGCCGACAGGCAGACCTCTAGGGAAGATGCGGTCGTCCCCGGAGGTGAGAATCTCCTCCCCGACCTCGACCTCGACCTCGTGCTCCACATAGTCGACCAAACACTCGCGCCGTCCCAGCCCGCGCAGCACGCCGCGCACGCGCGAGGCGCCCAGGATTACCCCGGCGCCGGAGTCGGCGTCGTCAATCAGCAGACCCAACGACGTGCCGGGGTAGGCGGCCAGCACCTTGCCCACGACGCCTTCAGCCACGACGATCGCCATGCCCGGCTTGACGCCGTCGCGGCGGCCCTTGTCGAGGATGATCTCCTTGGAGTGCGCGCTCGCGCCGCCGCCGATCACTTGCGCCAGCAGCGTGGTCGAGGCGATATGTTCGCGATAGTCGATCAACGACTCCTCACGCTTGGACTGGGCCAGATCGCGGCGCATGATCTGGTTTTCAAGCTGGGCCTGCTGGAGCTCGCGCCGCAGCCGGGAGTTTTCATCCCTGGCGCCGACCAGCCAGATGTACTCCCGCCAGCCGTCGGCGACCAGATCAAAGGTCCCGTGCAGACCCTTGTTGACCGGCGAGACCGCGCCCATGGTCCAGGCGCGCAGCAGCGTCATGTCGTCGCCGCGACGCACCTGATAGCCCAGCAGCACGAGCTGCAGGACCACCGCCAAAACCAAAGCGGCTGTATTTCGGTACTGCGCCCAAAATCCCACTTGGCGCTTGCTCCTCGGCTATTCCAGCGAAACCCTGCTACTCGAGTGAAACCCTGCGCAACAGGTTGAAATCGCTCAACATCCGTCCCGTGCCCAGCACCACCGAAGCCAGCGGGTCCTCGGCGATGGAGACCGGCAACCCGGTCTCCTCGCGGATCCGCACATCCAGGTTCCGCAGCAGTGCGCCGCCGCCGGCCAGCACGATGCCCCGATCGGAGATGTCGGCGCTGAGCTCGGGCGGCGTGCGCTCCAGCGCAACGCGGATCGCGTTCATAATCGTACCCACGCAGTCCGACAGCGCCTCGCGGATCTCGCTGTCGTCCACTGTCACCGTCCGCGGGACGCCTTCAATCAAATTCCGACCCTTGATCTCCATCGTCAAGGGCTTCTCCAGCTTGTAGGCCGAACCGACCTCGATCTTCACGCGCTCGGCGGTGCGCTCGCCGATGAGCAGATTGTACTTCTTCTTCAGGTAACTGATGATCGCCTCGTCCATTTCGTTGCCGGCCACGCGGACCGAGCGCGAGTAGACGATGCCGGACATGGAGATGACGGCTACGTCGGTGGTGCCGCCGCCGATGTCGACAATCATGTTGCCCGAAGGCTCGGTGATCGGCAAGCCGGCCCCGATGGCGGCCACCATCGCCTGCTCCACCAAGTGCACTTCGCTGGCGTTGGCGCGATAGGCCGAGTCCTGCACGGCGCGCTTTTCGACTGGCGTGATCTCGCTGGGCACCCCGATGACAATCCGCGGATGCACCAGCATCTTGCGGTTGTGCGCCTTCTGGATGAAGTAGGTCAACATCTTCTCGGTGACCTTGAAGTCGGCGATCACGCCGTCCTTCATCGGCCGAATGGCGACGATGTTGCCCGGCGTGCGGCCGATCATCTCCTTGGCCTCGCGCCCGACCGCTTCGACTTCGCCCGTGGTCTTGTTGATCGCGACGATCGACGGCTCGTTGACCACGATGCCGTGCCCGGCGACGAAGACGAGCGTATTGGCCGTCCCGAGGTCAATCGCGAGATCGCGTGAGAACAGACTGAATAGAGAACGAAAGTTCATTCAACTGCATCCGATTTCCACTCTTCGTCGCTCCGGCCTCGGGACGCTACGGCGTACCACCGCTACGTCGGTGTTCCGGCAGCAAGACGAAGAGCTTAACTATGAAGCACTTGCGAATCGATTGAGGCGCAAGCTCGCGGGCGCGGCTACCGACTAGTGTAAACCCTTGAGGGGGTTGGCGTCCGCCGACCGGAGAGTCCGCCGAAAAATCTCCGTGGCCGCTACGAAGGGCTCTCGCGGTTGCGCTCGGCGTCGGGCCTACGGATGTAGTTGGCCTCGACGAGCTCCGGCGCGCCGGAGCCCTCAAGCAGCCTCCTGGGCGCGAATACGGCCACCGCGGCGGCTGTATCGACCACCTCCAGCCGGCGGGCGCCTGGCGGCAAGGGGGCCGCGCCGCCGGGCTCGAAGATCGCCCCATCGTTTGTCACCCAGACCGGATCGAGCCCTGAAGCATGTGCGGGAAAGTCCGCCCACGGCAGCACGGTCTCAGCAATCAGCGGCTCCAGCCCTTCCCCAAACACCGCGCCGTAGACCTCGCGCCGCCGCGCATCCAGCACGACCGCGCAGGGCCGTTGGTCCGTCGTGGCCGCCAGCGCCTCCAGATTCGAGACGCCGACCGCCGGCTTGCCGCGCGCCTCGCCCAGCGCCTTGGCAGCCGTCAGTCCGACCCTCACGCCGGTGAACGAGCCCGGCCCGGCCGCCGCCGCGAGCAGGTCGATCTGGTCGAGCGTCAGTCCGGCGGCCGCCAGTACTTCGGCGATGAGCGAAAAGATCGCATCGCCAAAACCTTGCGGCGCCTCGATCCGCCGCGAGGCCAGGATGCGACCGTCCAGCGCCACCGCGACGCCGCCGCGACGCGCGCTGGTGTCAATCCCCAAGACGTACAACGGCGGGCCCTATTCCTTCTCCAGGCGATAGGCCCGAAACGCCTCAAACAAGCGCCCGGCGCCGTCGAGGCCCAGCAGCCGGACCGACAGCGTCGCCGGATAGACGTCGGCGAGATGGGCGGGGATCGTAAAAGTCCCGAACTGCTCGGTTCCCAGAATGCGGCGCGACTTGCCCGAGCCCGCGACCTCGGCGTTCCACAACCACAACATGCGCCGGGCGGCGACGGTGTCCTTGGTCACCGTGGCGTTGAAGTCGTAGGACCGGCCCACGGTCAGCGCCGGCTGGTCGGGGAACTGAATCGAGTAGGGCACCTCGTTGGTGGAGGTTTCCACGTCTTTCATCTTCACGCCGCGCGCTTCCAGGTAGTACTTCTTGTTCCAGCTCTCCTTCTTGCCTTCCTTGCGCACGTACAGCACCCAGTCCTGGCTGTTGTCCGGCGTGGCGCTCTGGAAGCGCTCGCCCTTGAACTTTTTCTTTTGGTCGAGCCACTCGCCGTTGAGCGGGTTGAACCAGCTCACGTCATAGCCGTCCTTGGGCAGCAGCAGCTCCACCGAGCCGGGCTCGTCGCAGTAGACGATGAACTCGACGCCCTTGCGCTCTTCGGCGAGAAATGGCGTGTAATCGAGCGACAGCGACGCGCCGCCAACAACCCGGTAATAGGGTTGCAGGTCGAAGTAGCGCGTCTGGGTCATGAAGTCGTGGAAGACGCCGACGTAGCGCACGCCGGGCGAGTCAACGTACTGCAAGTCCACGTCGAACTTGCGCCCGCCGTAAGTGCCCGTGTTGCCGAAGGTGACGTAGTGGCCGCGCATGGCCATCCGCCACATCCGCTTTCGAAACTCATCGCTGGACACATGGTGGTCGTGCGAGGCGCCCGCGCCGGAGTTTTCGTAGCCGAATTCGGTGTTGACCACCGGCATGGGATGAAGCTGGTAGTCGATCGCCGCCAGCGACGCCGTGGAATTCTGCTGGACGATGTAGGTCATCCAGCCGTCCTCGATGAGCATGCTGGAGGTGTCAACGGAGTGCGTCGAGCGGGGGTGGTTGTAGGGATCCCACTTGCGGACCGTGTCGTAGAGCTCCTTGAGGAGCTTGCGGCCGTCGGGATACTCCTCGTACTCTTGCACACCCTGCCAGGTGATGTTGAAGGCGGCGTAGCGGGCGCAGATGTAGCGGATGTAGCGCTCGCGCTGCTTGCGGTCCGGAAGCAGCTCGGCGAGTTGGTTCTGGTCGCCTCCGAAGATGACGTCATGGATCATGCCGCGGCTGTTGAGGTAGGCGATGCGGCGGTCGACCTCGCGGAAGTGCTCCACCAGCGGGCGATCCGGGTCGGCGAGGACCTTTTCGGCCGTCTCCTCCCAGCCCAGCAGCAACCCTCGCATGTGGTTGAATTTCTGGGCGGCGCGGGCGTCCACGTACTTCGTGAAGGTCTCCCACGGGATGGTGGCGAAGCGATAGCTGGTGTCGCCCATCCAGAAATGGCCCTCGTTGGGGCCTGGATGGCGGAAGTAGCGCGTGTTAAAGACTTCGATGAAGCCGGAGCCGGTCGCCGGGGTCGCCTGGAACGAAAAGGTTTGGCCATCCACGCCGGTGAGGTTGGAAAGGATACGGAAATCCCAGCGGCCCTCAAAGTCCGGCGCAAACCGGAAGCGCATGGAACGTCCGCCGTCCCAATAGCCGGAAACAACCCGTGTCCGGCCGCGGTCGGGCGAGCGAAACTCAGCTCGCAGCTCGATGGAGACGTAGGGATTCGGATGCGCGGCGGCATCGGCTTCGCTAAGCTCGAAAGAAATCTCGCAGGGCTCCCAAACGGCGGCGCTTTCGCAAACCTTCACCTGGGCCGCCGCGGGCGCGAGCGCGGCCAACAACATGGCAATGAGCATCAGGCTACGCATCTACTAGAGAGAATAGTGCAAAGCCGCCAGCGGAGCCGGCTCTACTTGTTCCGGAGAAAAGGGACACCCCGTGGCGCAGGCGCCTACGCCTGCCGCCTCAACCCCCAGGTCGAGGCCCGTGACTTGCCCTCGGAAGGTCGGCTCGAAAGCCGACCCGGCGGGCTTCGCGACGAGGTCGACCTTGCTACCGGAAGCGCTACAGCCGCGCCGGCAACTTGGTGTCGTCGTCAATCTCGCACAGCTCAAGCTGCTGGATGGTCACCCCGACGGCCCGACTCAAGTCCGCCCCCTGCAGCCGCGCGCCGATCATCTTGGCGCCGTGGAGCTGAGCCCGCGCCAAGCTGGCGCCGCGCAGGTCGGCCGAAGCCAGATCCGCGTGGGTGAGCAGCCCGTCATCGAGCCGCGCCTCCAGCAGCAGCGCGCGGTGCAGGTCCGCTTCGACGAGCGTCGCCCGCGTCAGATCGGCACGGCTCAGGTTCGCTTTGTAGAGATCCGCGCCGGAGAGATCCGCGCCCACCAGCGGGCATTCGCGGAAATCCACGCCTTCGAGGCAACGGCCTTTGAGCTTGACACCTGACAGCCGCGGCGTGACGTCGGAATACTTGTTGCGCCAAAGATTCCAGGCCTTGACGCCCTCGGCGAGCACTTCCAGCGGGTCGCGAACCTGCTCGCGCCGTCCGTACTGAGACGGCTCCCAGGCGGGCTCGGCGGAGGGGCCGTCAGCGCCCGCCGTACCCGCCTTCAGAGCCTGATAGGCCTCGTTAATCCGCTTCAACCGCTCCTGCGCCTTGGCCTGCAATCGCTCGTTGCCGCTGAAGCGGTCGGGGTGCCACACCTGCGCCAGATCCTTCCAAGCTTGGCGCACCTGCTCGGCGGAGGCTTCGGGGGAGAGCTCAAGCTCGCGATAGCAGTCAATGCGGGTCATGAGGACGGACGTTCTCTTTATCGCGCCTCCGGCCGGCAAAGTCACTCGGCTGAACTACTTAAACAGGTCATCGAACTTCTTGTGCGGATCGTCGGCGGCCTTGCCTCCGCCGCCGGCGTCGAGCAGATCCGGCGTCATGCGCGGCTCAAAGTAGTCGCAAAAGTTGGCCGACTCTTTGTTGGAGGTCCAGTCGGCCTGCGACTCGGCGCACTGATTGCTGAGGCCCGGGTCGAAGTAGTGGCAGTTGCGGCAACAGCGCAGATCGGAGCCGCAACGGTCGCAGTCGTGGTGACGCATCACCTTCTCGCCATGCACCAGCGGGACGGCGGATCCGCAGTGATGGCAGCGAAAGACGAGTTTGGCCATAATGGAGAGCAGCTTACCCGACCCGATGCACCCCTACAAGGCGATTCCGCACAAAGCGATTCTGGCCGGCGCGCTCCTGCTGGCGGGCCTGTCTTGTGGCGGCGGAAAAATTCCGCCAACGCGGTATTATGCGCTCGCTCTGCCGCCGGCGCCGACCCCGCGCAGCTCAAGTGCGCAGGAGTCATTGGCGGTTCGGCCGGTGACAGCCGCTTCGCCGTTTACCCAAGACCGCATCGTCTACCGCCCGTCGCGCCACGAGGTGGGATTCTACGAGTATCACCGCTGGGCCGCCGATCCGCGTCAGAGCATCCATGCGGCGCTGATGGATCAGTTGCGGGCGAGCGGGCTGTTTCGCACTGTCGCCACGCATGACGGCCGCCAGAAGACGGACTACCTGCTGCACGCCAGGATTGAGCGGCTCGAAGAGGTCGATTTCGAATCCGGCGTGAAGGTGTACGTGGAGATCGCCGCCGAGCTGATCGACGCCTCGAATAACCGCGTTGCGTGGACGGGCGTGGGCAAGGGCTCAGGCGCGGTGACTTCGTCGGACATGGCGCAGGTGGTGGCGGAGCTGAGCAAGGCGACGCAGGCGAGCCTGGAGGAGCTGGTGAGCTCGTTGCGCGAGGGGTGGAAGTAGCTCCCTCGCCGCGCGTTGGAGCGGGACGCAGCCGCCGGTTGCCGTACAGAAAATTGGCCCCGGACTTAGGGGTTGTAGCAAACTGGGGAAGCCTGATCCGTTTGCGGTCTCCCGTCGGCTCTGGCCTCCAGTCGATCGTAAACCCAAGAAAGGAAGGGGCTTCGCGGCCGAAATAAACCCGGCCCTCACGGGCCGGGCTATTGGGATGCCGCCCTACGGGCTCGAATACGCTCCC
>CAYOPA010000304.1:0-6838 GCA_964405625.1 uncultured Bryobacterales bacterium | reverse complement strand
AGATGAACGGCAAGTTCCACGCCGTGGACCTGGCCACCGGCAAGGGCAAGTGGGTCTATCAAGCCAACCTGGGCGTGCCCGCCTCCGGCTGCGTGCAGGAGGGAGTCGTCTACTTCGGCGATGAGGAAGGCGTCTTTCACGCCGTGGACATCAAGACCGGCGCGGCGAAATGGACCCACCCGACCGGCGCGGAGATCCTCTCGTCGCCGATGTGTACGCCCGAGGCGATCCTGTTCGGCTCCTACGACGCCAACCTCTACAGCCTGCACCCCAAGACCGGCAAGCCCAACTGGACCTACCAGACCGCCGACCGCGTCCATTGCAGCCCGGCGGTGAAAGACGGCCGCACGTTCGTCACCGGCTGCGACGGCAAGCTGCGGATTATCGACGTCAAGTCCGGCGACGAGGTCTCCAGCATCGAGCTCGCCGACTACATCGCCTCCACCCCGGCGCTGGCGGGCGACCGGCTCTACATCGGCACGATGGGCAACGAAGTGCTCGCGGTGGACTGGAAGAAGGGCGAGATCCTGTGGCGCTACCACCACCCGACCACGGACTTTCAGTACTACGCCTCGCCGGTGGTGGCGCGCGGCAAGGTCGTCATCGGCGGCCGCGACAAGCGCGTCCACGCCATCGACGAGAAGACCGGCAAGCTCGTGTGGGAGTTCCAGACGCGCGCGCGGGTGGACTCCTCGCCGGTGCTGGCGGGGGACGTGATCTGGGTCGGCTCGAGCGACGGCAACCTGTATGCACTCGATTTTGATTCCGGCAAGGAGCTGTGGAAGTTTACCCTGGGCGGGGCTGTTGTGGCGCAGGCGGCGATCTCGGGAGACCGGCTCATCATCGGCTCGCGGGACGGCGTATTGTACTGCCTGAAGAAGCGGTAAGCCTGGACTAATTGCTAGACGGACGCGGCCAGAATCCGGCGAATCGTACGCTGCCTACCCGGCAAACGGAGCAACGATTGCAGAACAATATGCTTGATGCGCATCGCCCTTCTCGGTCTTCTTTCCCTTTCGGCCAACCTGCTGTCGGCGACGGGGCCGGTAGAGCCCGTCGAATCTCCGTCGTTTCTCTTCTATGAGGAAAACATCGGCCAGGCCGCCGACCTGCTGCTGGTCCGCGGCGGGGCGCACCGGGCTTACGTCAAGCAACGGGAGCTGCGCCTGTTCGGCGGCGGGTCCGTCGATGGCCTGGCGATCCGCTTCGCCTCCGCCGCCGCGGATCCGACTTGGGAATCCGAGGACCTCTTTCCGGGGCGCATCCACCGCTTCAGCGGCCCCCAGGCGGCGTGGCGGCGAGACATCCCGGCCCATCGCCGTGTCAGAATGCGCCAGATTCAACCCGGCGTTGATCTGATCCTCGGCGAGAAAGGTCACCGGATGGCGCTCACCTTCGCCGTCCAACCCGGCGTCGACCCGGCGACTGTCGTCCTCGAAAGCAGCACCGGCGAGACTCGCATCGACCCGGTTGACGGCTACTGGCAAACTCGGACGCCGTTTGTGTTGAGTCAGCTCATCCTGGCGCCGACCGCCTATCAACGGGTAGACGGGGACCAGCAGGAAGTCGAGGCGGCTTTTCGCCGCTTCGGCGCCAATCAGGTTGGCTTTGCGCTCGGCGACTACGATCCCGACCGTGAGCTCTACATCGAGGCGGTAGTGCCCGACGAGAGTCGCTTTCCCGTGGATCTCAACCCGGTGGCGGCCACCAGCAACGGCGTTACCTATCTCGCCGGCGAGATTCCCTCAGAGGCGCCTCAGCAGATCTTCCTGGGCACGATCCAGCGATACCGCTCCGACATCGCACTGGCGGCGTTCGACGCCGACGGGGTTCCGCTGTTCTTTACCGTCCTTCGCGGCGGCGGAGATGACAAGATCGTCCGATTGCTTGCCGCTGAAAGCGGAACCCTGGCCGCGTTCGGAAATACGCAATCCACGGACTTCCCCGTCACGGACAACGCTTTCCAAGCCTCGGTCGCCGGAAGCGCCGGCGACCCCATAGATCACCTCTTTCTGGCACAGCTCGACGCCGCCACGGGAGGGCTGTTGTACTCCACCTACTACGACGGGCCGAACCGCAGTCGCGCTATTGACGCCGCCTGGCTCGACGGAGCGATGTTCACGGCCCTGGCCAAGGCCGGACCCGATTTTCCGACAACGCCCGGCGCCTGGATGCGGAGCGGGCCCTCGGGCGGCTCAGAGGAATCCGTCATCCTGCAATTCGACTTTGACGCCGGACGGCCCGTATTTGCGACCTATGCGCCCGACGCCCTCTTGAGCGCCGTCGCCGTGCATAGCGATGGGAGCGTGTACGCAGTGGGCTCGCCCAGATGGGACCTGCCGCCGCCGCCTGCCACGCCGGGAGCCGTGCAGACCTTCCTGCACGGGCCCTCCGACGCCTACATCCTGCGGCTGGCGCCGGACGGAACCGCGCCGATCTTCGCCACCTTCTACGGCAAGATGGGGCCCGATGGCGCTTCGTCAATCGTCGTGAGTGAGACAGGGGAAGCCTGGGTCTACGGCGAGCACGTCGACTACGCCATCCTTGACCAGGGAGTCGAGCCCAGCGTCTTCGTGGCGCGGCTGAGCGCGGACGGCTCGCGGATAGAATCCATGGAGTTTCCCGCGGAGCGCGAAGGGCTCCTGTTGCCGGACTCCTCCGGCGGCGTTTTGCTCTACAGCAAGGCCTACAGCCCGTCCCTGCCCACGACCGCGGACGCGCCCATACCCGGAGGCTGCGGAGACCGCGCCGGCCATGCCTTTCTGCGCCGGTTCGGACCCGACGGGGAGCCTTCGTTCGCCACCTACTTGCCCGGATCGGCCATGCGGAGCCTCGACTTGCGCCCGGCCGGACGCATCGCGTTTGTCGACGGCCAAGGGCAACTGTTCCGCATGGAGGACGGACAACTGGAGCGCTATGTCGCCGATCACGAGATCAAGCCCGCGCTGTCTTGCGCGACCCACGCGGCCAGCCGCTTCAACGAAGGCCGCATCACCCCCGGCAACGTCGTCACCTTGATCGGAACCGGCATGGGGCCGGAGCAGGGCGTCTCCGCCGAGCCGTCCGGCGATCGCTATCCGGTCGAGCTCGGCGGTGTGCGAGTGCTCATTAACGGCATCGCGGCCCCGCTGCTCTACGTGCAGTCGCGGCAGATCAACGCCGTGGCGCCGTATGACCTGCCCGAGGGCTCGATCGAAATCGTGATCGAGCGAGACGGCGCGGCGCTCGAACCCCTCAAGGTCCAGGTGGTGTCGAGTGATTTCCACCTGTTCACGCTCGACGGCTCCGGGTTGGGCCAGTTGGCGGTATTCAACCAGGACGGCTCACTCAACGGCCCGCGGAACCCCGCGCCGGGCGGCTCTATCGTGGTGTTGTACGGGACCGGAGCCGGGCGCTACGCGGCGGACCTGGTCGCCGGCGCGCTCACGCCGATGGCGGATCCGCCTCGGATCCCGGGGGTGGAAATCCAGGTCTACGACCGCCACGAGACCGATGTCCTCTACGCCGGCGGCGCGCCCGGACTACTCAATTCGTTGGTTCAGATTAACGTGCGCTTGCCCGACGATGAGAACGCCGGTTTCACCGTAGTGCGTGGTCGTGTGGGCTTCCCGTTCTACGGCGCTCCGATGACGCGCATTTGGACCCGCTGAGGCCCGCCCCTGTCCTTCTGTGCGAGACTCGACCTCATGACCGAGCTCGAACAAGTTCAAGCCGCCGCTGGAGTGATCCAAGGCCGTCTCGTTCGCACGCCGATCCAACGCCTCGAAGGCGAGATCTTTTCGCCAAAGCTGGCCGGGCTCCAACTCGTCTTCAAGCTTGAGATGTTGCAGCGGACCGGATCGTTCAAGATCCGCGGCGTGCTCAACAAGCTGTATCACCTCTCGGCCGAAGAGAAGAAGCGCGGCGTGATCGGCGTTTCCTCGGGCAACCACGCCCAGGCGCTGGCCTACGGCGCCAAGCTGGAGGGCATTGACGCCACCATCGTGATGCCGAGCTTCGCTCCGGCGAACAAAGTAGAGGCGACACGCGGCTACGGCGCCCGCATCGAGCTGGTGGACGCCAAGGACCTGTTGTCGAGCTACGAGCGGCTTGCCGAGGAGTGCGGACTGACGCCGGTGCACCCTTTCAACGACGAGCACATCGTCGCCGGGGCCGGAACCTCCGGGCTGGAGCTTTTGGAGCAGGCGCCGGAGGTGGACGCGGTGCTTGTCGGCATTGGCGGCGGCGGCTGGATTTCCGGCGTCGCGACGGCCGTGAAGGGCCTCAAGCCGGGGTGCAAGGTGATCGGCGTGGAGCCGGCCGCCGCCGCCGTGATGCGCAAGAGCCTGGACGCGGGCCGCCCGGAGACGCTCGACAGCGTCAAGACCATAGCGGACGGGCTGGCCGCGCCCTTTACCGGCGCGATCGTCTTCGACCGTATTCAGCGGCTGGTGGACGACGTGGCGCTGGTCAGTGAAGACGAGATTCTGGCCGCCGTCAAGGCGATCATCGAGAAGGTGAAGGTGGTGGCGGAGCCTTCCGGCGCGGCCTGCTTTGCGGCTCTGCTGGCGGGCCGGGTGGAGCTTCCTGAAGGTTCCACGGTGGCGCTGATGCTGTCAGGCGGCAACGCCGACTTGGCGCGGTTGCGGGAATTGTTCGCGTAGGGGCGGCTGGAAAGCCGCCCAAAACCAGTTGAGGCCGAATCATTGTGCGGTTTTGGGCGAGCTTCCGCTCGCCCCTACAGCTTGCGGGCCATCAGCAACCCGTCCCCGATCGGGATCAGCGACGGGGCCACCCGTTCGTCCTGAAAAATATCCGTCGCCAGCCGCCGCACAATCGCGGCCGCCTGGTCATCGGGCCGCGGCTCCAGCACCCGGCCATTGAGGAACATATTGTCGATCAGAACCAGGCCGCCGGGCCGCAGCAGCTCCAGGCACAGCGCGTAGTAGCCGGGATAAGCGTCCTTATCGGCGTCAATGAAGGCGAAATCGTAGCTCCCCGACTCGCCGGCCTCGACCATCGCGGTCAAGCTCTCGCCGGCCGCGCCCAGGCGCAGGTCGATCTTGCCCGCCACGCCCGCTTCCTGCCAGTAGCACCTGGCGATCGAGGTCCATTCTTCCGATACGTCCAGCGCGACCAGTTCGCCGTCGTCGGGCAAGCTCATCGCCACGCACAGCGAACTGTAGCCGGTGAAGACGCCGACCTCGATCGCCCGCCGAATTCCCGGCAGTCCCGCGAGCTGCGCCATCAGCCGGCCCTGCTCCACGGAGATCTGCATTCGAGCCATCTCCAGCCCGGAGGTCTCCTGCCGCAGGCGCGCCAGGATCGGCGGCTCGCGCGTCATCGAGACGGAGCGGACGTAGTCGCTCAAACCCTCGTCAATTGCATGGGAACGGGTGGACATGGCTGCGATTCTACTCGAACGCGGCCAACCCGGTGATGCGCTGCCCGATCGCGAGGGTGTGTATGTTGTCGGTTCCCTCGTAGGTCTTCACCGTTTCCAGGTTGGCCATGTGACGAAAGACGGGGTATTCGTCCGTGATGCCGTTGGCGCCGAGCAGATCGCGGGCGCGTCGGGCGACCTCCAGCGCCATCCAGGCGTTGTTGCGCTTGAGCATGGAGACCTGCGAGTGATGCAGGCGGCCCTCATCGGCCAGCTTGCTGATGCGCCAGGCCAGCAGTTGCGCCTTGGTGATTTCGGTTGCCATCCAGGCAAGCTCGGCCTGCACCAGTTGGTGGCCCGCGATCGGCTTGCCGCCGAACTGCTTGCGGTCCAGACAGTAGCGGCGGGCGGTCTCGAAGCAGTCTTGGGCGGCGCCGATCGTC
This sequence comes from uncultured Bryobacterales bacterium, assembly GCA_964405625.1. Classification (GTDB taxonomy): domain Bacteria; phylum Acidobacteriota; class Terriglobia; order Bryobacterales; family UBA6623; genus RI-231. The sequence continues at coordinate 1,033 of CAYOPA010000304.1, read as the reverse complement.
CCCCAGCCGATGCCAAGCCGGGCCTGGGTCAGGCAGCCCAACGCCGCCTTCAGCCCCACCGCGCCTGGCAAGGCGTTCGCCGCCGGGATGCGACAATCGACAAACGACAGGCTGGAGGTGACCGATGCGCGCATGGACTGCTTGTTGTGCAGGTCGGCCGTGGTGAAGCCGGGCGTCGCATGTTCAACCAGGAAGCCGCGGATTTCGTCGGAATCGTCGAGCTTGGCCCACACGATTGCCACCTGCGCGAGGGAGCCGTTCGTAATCCAAGTCTTTTCGCCGTTGAGCACAAAGCCGTCACCGTCACGCCGTGCGCGAGTCTGCATGCCGCCGGGGTTGGAACCGAAATTTGGCTCGGTCAGCCCAAAGCAGCCGATGGCGCGGCCGGCGGCCATCCCCGGCAACCAACGCGCTTTTTGGTCGTCGTCGCCAAAGGCATGGATGGCCTCCATCGCCAGACTGCCCTGGACGGAGACAAAGCTACGCAGCCCGCTGTCGCCGCGCTCGAGCTCCTGCATCACTAGCCCGTACTCCACCGAGCTCATGCCGGCGCAACCGTAACCTTCGATCCGCGCGCCAAACACGCCCAGATCAGCAAGCTCGGGAATCAAGTCGAGCGGGAAGCGCCCCTCGCGATAGTATTCCGCGGCGCTCGGCGCGTAGCGCTCGGCGACGAAGCGGCGGATGGACGAGCGAACGAGCCGTTCGTCGTCGCTGAGAAGGGAATCAAAGTTGATGAAGTCAGAGCTTGTGTTATCGTTCATATTCTCGACGCCGCCGGCGACTGGAGTCAGCCGTACGACGCTCATCCTACTGCGGTCGGGCAACACTCGGATGGATCTAAGCTATTCTGCTTACCACTTGTATATATGTCCAGTGGCCGACAGAAAGACACCTCGTTTGTTGAATTGTAGAAATCATCGATACCACGTACGATACTGTTGGCTCGCTAGGGAGACGATAATAAAGCGAATCTTCAGTATTTGGAAAGACACCAGCGGTCAGGACACGGTGGAGTACGCGTTGATGGCGA
>CAYOPA010000303.1:4678-6856 GCA_964405625.1 uncultured Bryobacterales bacterium | reverse complement strand
TGGCGGCGCTCAAGAACGCGCAAGGCGAGCTTGAGGAGGCCGAGGCGCTTTATCGCCAGGCTCTGACCGCCGAGCGGACGGCCGACCGCCTGCACGCTCTGGCCGCCACGATGGAAGCTCGGGGGGCCGGAGTCGAGGCCGAAAGCCTCTACGTCGAATCGTTGGCGGCTCGACGGCTGGAAACGGCCGGCGAGCCCGACCCGCGGACGGCCCTGACGTTGAATAGCCTGGGCTTGCTGGCCTTCCAGCGCGGCAGCCCGGAGCAGGCCGTTCGGCGCTTTGAAGAGGTGCTCGCGATATTCGAGCAAACCCTGGGCGGCGACTCCGCCGAGGCGGCGACGGCGCTCGACAACCTCGGCAATGTCCGCCGCGCGACCGGCGATCCGGCCGAGGCCGAGACTCTGCTGCAATCCGCGTTGGAGATCCGGCGGCGGACCCTGCCCCCGGATCATCCCGACACAGCCGCCACGCTCAATAACCTGGCCGGCTGCTACCACGTACAAGGACGTCTCGATGAGGCCGAGCCGCTCTACCGCTCGGCCATTGAGTCCCGCCGCCGGGCCTTTGGCGCGGCTGATCCGACCGCCGCCGAAGTCCTCTACAACCTGGGTCACCTGCTGCGACAGAAGGGCGACCCGCCCGCCGCTCGGCAGGCCTTCGAAGAAGCGGCGCGGCTGCTGGAAGCGGCCTACGGTCCCGAGGACGAGCTCGCCGGAGCGGCGCGCAAGGCGCTCGGCGCCATCGCCCCGGCCGGCAGCAACGTTTCGCCCTCGCCATAAACGCCGATCCAGTGGTTGTGAAAGACGAGGTCGGCGTGAGGCCGAGCGCCCGGCATGTGGCAGGAGGCGCAGCCGGGTTCGGCCTTGCAGACCTCCGCCGGGGGTTCTTGGGCTTCGGAGTGGCACTCGGCGCAGCGCGAGTTGTAGTACGCGGGCTCGTCGCGGCGGATCGGCTCGTGCGGATCGTGGCAGTTCATGCACTTCAGGCCCTCCGGCGAGGCCTTGAAGCACTTGCTCTGGCTGAGGTAGATCGGCTGGTGGCGGACGTTCCAGGGATCGCGCCAATCGATCGCTTCGCCGTCGGAGGCGGGCGGACGGTGGCAGCCGCCGCAGTAGGTCATTAGCGTAACGGCGTCCAGCCGGGCTGGGTTGTCGATCGCCTGTTTGGCTTCAGCGGGCTCGCCAGCCTGAATTTTCGCGATGTGCGCCGCTCCGGGGCCGTGGCAGGCCTCGCAGCGCACGCCCAGCTCGCTCGGCTTGACGGCAAAGGTCTCGGTCAGATCCAGCGGACCAGTCGAATGGCAACGGAAACAGCGCAGGATCTCCGACTGCGGGCTGAAGGTGGGATAGCGCAGACCCTGGGCCTGATCGATGGTCTCGACGGGCAGCGTCTGGTGCCCCGGAGTGAGGCCGGGACGGTTCTTGGCGGTGTAGAAGCTGAGGCGGTGCTCCAGATACGCGTCTTCGTTGAGCTGCGAAACAAAGGTGACCGCCTGATAGCCCGAGCCGAACGCCCAATCGACGACCAGCCGCCGGGCTTCCTCGCCTGATCGCACGCTGATGGCAATCGAAGTCGGCTCCGCCCGCTCGAAACCGAAAACCCAAACGCCGTCGCGGGCCTGCGGCGCGGCAAGGAATTTCGCCGCCAAGGGATGCTCGGCGGCGGGCCGCAGGGCGCCGGCGTGGGCCGAGCGCCCTTGAGCCTCAAACTGCTCGGCGTGGCAGGCCGCACAAGCCTCCGCGCCGACGAACCCTGTCTGCTGCGCCTGCGCGGTCGCCAACAGCGCTAGCCCGAGGGCGATGAGCAACAATCGCACCACCACCATCATAGGGGCGAACTGTGGCGCACGGCTCCGCCGTGCACGCGGGGCTGAGCCCCGCGACTTGCCGGGCCGCAGGCCCGGCTGCACGGCAAAGCCGCGCGCCACACAGGCGCTACTCGATCCAGACCGTGGCGACGCCCCCGCTCTGGACGCCGTCCACGTGCACCACAACGCCTTGCCGGCCGGTGGGAACATTCCCGCTAAGCTCGACGTTGATCTGGGTCAAGGCGCCGACCAAGCCGGGCGACGCGCCGGCATAGCGCACCGGGACCTCCACGCCGCCAATAAATACACGAACCGGCTTTTCGAGATTCAGCGCCTCATCCGCCACTTCGCCCTCGCCCAACGGCGGGTCC
>CAYOPA010000303.1:0-4668 GCA_964405625.1 uncultured Bryobacterales bacterium | reverse complement strand
GGCCCATGCCGCCGGCGAACAGGACCAAGTGCGAGCCGCGCGGGGCCCGATAGGCCTCGCCGTTCAACGAGCCGTCCTGGTTGAGCGCGGCGGCCTGTCGAGGCGAGGGACCTGGCAGGGTAAAGACCTCCGGCGCCACCGCACGCAGCGCGACCGGGAACGGCGTCGACTGCCGGCCGCGATGGACGACCAGCAGCTCGGCCTCGCCGCCTTGTAGACCGAGCGGCGCGATCACGTTGATCTGTCCCGCGCTCACGCTCAGCACGCGGCCCGGGATGCCGTCGAAAAAGACCATCACCCCGGCCAGATCCTCGCCCACCTCGCCGTTTTCATCCAGCTCGAAGACCGCGGGATCCCGCGGCCCGACGCCGTTGCCGAAGATCGAAACGATCTGGCCCGGCGCAATCGCGCTGACCTGGAACGAGGCGCCGCCAACCACGGCCTCCGGGGCGACCAGATCGCTGTCCGCTTCGTCGTCTTCTTCCGCGCCAAGCTGAACGTTCAGCGGCGCCGCCCAGGTGCGCCGCGGCAGGCCGGCGTTGCGCAGGTGCAGCGTTCCGCCACAGGCTTCGATCTCCTCGGCCGGGACGAGCAGCTCGGCGTCAATCAGAATCGGCTGTCCGGTGGCGACGAAGTCAATGACGGCCCCCGGACCCGCGCCGCTGATCTCCATCGCGCCGGGCTCGATCACATTGTCGGCCGAGATCCCAAAAGCGACGCAGTCCCGCAGCGACGGCGTCGGCCACAGCACAACGTCCGTCAGGTTGAGCTCGGGCGTCACCGAGAGTTGCGCCGTCCCGTCCTCGAACAGATCCTGCGTGAGGCTGCGAATCAACTCCTCGCCGACAGCCCAGGAGATGAACGGTCCGTGCTCGCCGGTGTGCGGCGGCGGTTCCGGATCGCCGTTGCCGGGAGGATCGTCCCCCGGCGGTCCGTTGCCGGGAGGATCGTCGCCGGGATCGGTCTGGGTCCGGATCAGGCTGACGGCCAGCGGTCGGGCCAGATGCCGCCCGTCGCCGGTGACGTGGACCGTTCCGCCGATGGTGCGGCCGGCTTCCTCCGGCGTCATCAGCAAGGTCAATTCGACAACCACCGGCTCGCCGGCAATCAGGTCCAGCGGGCCTTCCGGCAAACCGATCAACCCGTCAAGCGAGGCGCTGCTCCACAGCGTGGCGCCGGCGACGTCCCTGTCCGCGGTCAGCTCGACCGCGATCATGCCGTCAACGATGTGTGTGCTTTCCACCCGCGCCGGATTCCAGGAAACCTGGGCCGGGCGGTTGGGAATGTTGCTGGGGGGGCCGGGATTCGGGGGCCCCGATTGAGCCGATAGCGGCAAGGCCGCGACAAAGGACAGGGCTACAAGGCCCGAAAACATGCTGCGAAGCAAGTCCATAGTTGGTCTCCTCTTCGGCGTTCCACGGGCGCTTGATTAGAACTACCGCTATTTTTTTGGGAGCTTAACAAATCCGAAAGGGAGGATTCACGCCAGCAGGTCTGGTAGCACACGGCCCTCCACGTCGGTCAGGCGGAAGTCCCGGCCGCTGTAACGGTAGGTCAGCTTCGTGTGGTCAAAGCCCAGCGCGTGCAGCATGGTGGCGTGCAGGTCGTGGACGTGCATGCGGTTTTCCACGGCGTGCCAGCCGAGCTCGTCGGTCGAGCCGTAAACCAACCCGCCCCGAAAGCCGCCGCCGGCGACCAACGCCGTAAAGCCGTAGGGGTTGTGATCGCGGCCGTTCTGCAAGAACTGCCGGACGCTGATCTCCGCCGTGGGCGTGCGCCCGAACTCGCCCGCGAAGACGACAATCGTGTCCTCGAGCAGCCCGCGCTCTTTCAGGTCGTCCATCAGCGCGGCCGTCGCTTGATCGGCCACCGGCGCCAGCACGCCATGCATGTGGATATCGGCGTGGTGGTCCCACGGCTGGCCGTTGTCGAAGAAGACCTGCACCACGCGCACGCCGCGCTCCACCAGACGGCGGGCCAGCAGACAGCCGCGCGAAAAGTTCCAGGTCCCATAGCGCTCGCGGGTGCGCTCGCTTTCCTGGCTCAAGTCGAAGGCGTCGGTCGCCTCGGACTGCATGCGGTAGGCGACCTCCATCGCCTCGATGCTGGTTTCGAGCTCGGGGTCGCCGGGGCGGCCTTCGAGGTGATCGCGGTTGGCGGCGCGTAGGAATTCCAACTGGCGAAGCTGCTCGGCCGCGCCAAGCTCCGGGTTGTGCAGAAAGGGAATCAGCTCCTCGGGCGCCAGCGCGTCGGCGGTGTTGTGGATCTGCACTCCCTGGAAGGCGCCGGGCAGATAGCCGTTGCTCCACAGCAATTGCCCCGGCGCGCTCGGTTTGCCGGGGCACAGCACCACAAAGCCCGGCAGGTTCTGGTTCTCCGACCCAAGCCCGTAGGTCAGCCACGAGCCCATCGACGGCGATCCGACCACATTACGGCCGCAGTTCATCATCAGCATCGCGGGCGGATGGTTCGGGATGTCCGTGTGCAGCGAGCGGATCACGGTGAATTGGTCGATGCGCTTGCCGATTTCGGGGAAAAGCTCGCTCACCTGGGCGCCGCTCTCGCCATACTGCTGGAAGGCGAACGGCGAAGCCATCAGATTGCCCGTCTTGCGCTCGGTCTGGGGGTTGCCGCCGGGGCTGGGCTGACCGTCGAACTTGGCCAGGGCGGGCTTGGGGTCGAAGCTGTCGATGTGCGAAAACCCGCCCGTCATGAACAGGAAGATCACGCGTTTGGCCGTGCCGGGGAAGTGCGGCGCGCGCGGCGTCAGCGGCCCGGCCTGGGCGGCGCTTTGGCCCAGCAGATTCGCCAGCCCGAACATGCCAAAGCCGTTGGCCAGCCCGCGCAGGGCCTGGCGCCGGTTGATCCTCCAAGGCTCGGCGCTACTCGACATGGAGGAGCTCATTCGACGCCATCAGCGCCTGCGCCAGTTGCGCCCAATCGTCTGCCCCGCCCTGGACGAAGCTCAACCCACGCTCCACCTCGGCGGCGGTCGGACGCCTCTGGAATAGCGTTGCGTACAGCCGCTGTAAGCGCTGTGGCGGCTCGCCGGACAGCTTGCTTGCCAACGCCCGGGATTGCTCCAGGATCAGCGGGCTGTTGAGCAGAAACAGCCGTTGTAGCGGGGCGGTGGTCATCACGCGGCCCTCGCTGGTGACGTTGGGGTTGGGGAAGTCGAACAACACCAGCATCGGGTCCAGCTTTGGCCGGCTGACCGAGCCGTACACCGTGCGCCGCCGATTTTCCGGCGCCTCCAATAGCTGCGGCGGCCCGCCAGCCGTGCGATCGAGCGTCCCGGCCACGGCCAACAGCGAGTCCCGCAGCACCTCGGCGTCCAGCCTCCGCCGCTCGAAGCGGCCGAACAGGCGGTTGGCCGGGTCGGCCTCGCGGAGCTCAGCCGGCGGGTCCGAGCTCAGGGCGTAGGTCGCCGACAGCAGAATCTCGCGGTGCAGCGCCTTGGTCGACCAGCCCTGCTCCACCAGCCGGGTCGCCAGATAGTCCAACAGCTCGGGGTGCGAGGGCCGCTCGCCGGTCTGGCCGAAGTTGCTGGGCGTGGCGACGATGCCCCGCCCGAAATGCCCGGCCCAGACGCGATTGGCCCAGACCCGCGCCGTCAGCGGATTTTTGGGGTCGGCGACGGCCTCGGCCAGCTCCTTGCGGCCGCTGCCGTGTTGAAAGCGCTTCGGCGCGCCACGGCCCAAGATGCTCAGGAACCCGCGGGGAGCCTCTTCGCCCAAGTTTTGCGGATTGCCGCGGATGTGGACATGAATGTTCTTCGGCTGCTCCACGTCCTCGATCGCCTGGAAGAAAGGGTAGGCAGGCGGCAGGTCGGCCTTGGCGCGCTCCAAGTCGCGGCGCAGTCGGTCGAGGTGGGCCCGACGCTCGGGGGGCAGAAACCGCTCCACGCGCTCGCGCTTGTAGTAAAGGATGCCGTCTTCGGTGGCGTCGGAATTGACCATGCCGCCGCTGCGCTTGCCTTCGGCGAGTAGGTCTTGCCAGAGCATGAACTTGGCCCGCTCCATGGTGCGGCCTTCGACCTCGCCGAGCTCGCGACCGGTCTCGGCGCCGAAGGAGACGGCTTGGTTGAACTCATCCACGGCGCGCTTTTCGCGCAGCAGCTCGCGCACCAGCCGCTCGAATTTCTCGGCCACGCCGCGGACCTGCGACTCCGGGGCGCGCTCGGCGAGGGCCTGCTCAAAATCACGCAGATAGGGGTGCTGCTTGGCGGGTCTTTCCAGGTAGCCGATCCAGCGCTGGAGCGTCTCGGCGTCCAGGTCGGCGGGGGCGGTAACGCCCATGGCCGCCCGCCAGACCCCCATCAGGTAGTCGGCGCTGCGGCCGGCCAGGGCCTCTCCGGCCTGCAGGCTCTCGGTGCGCTGGTAGGAGCGCAGCTCCGCCTCCAGATCGTCGTGGATTTTCTTGCGCCGTTTGTACTGTTCGACCACGTCGGGCGGCGCCAGCGGGACCTCGCGGTTGCGCGTGTTTTGGAAGACGCCGAGCAGGGCGTAGTAGTCGCGGGTCGGGATCGGATCGTACTTATGGTCGTGGCACTGCGCGCAAGCGACCGTCAGCCCCAGGAAGCCACGCGTGAGCACGTCCACGCGGTCGTCCTCGGTAAACTCGTTGGTCGGGTCAATGAACAGGCCGAGCCCGGCTTCGAGGTTGTCC
>CAYOPA010000302.1:0-6858 GCA_964405625.1 uncultured Bryobacterales bacterium | reverse complement strand
TTACTAAAACGAGGGCCCTTAGCTCAGCGGTTAGAGCTGCGGACTCATAACCGCTGGTCACAACGAGGGATGCGGCGGGAGCCCGAATAGCCAGCGGTTCTTGCGAAAGGTTGAAGTTGACGAGAGCGAAACGCTATGCGTCTTCGGTGCGGCTTTGCCGCCTGCTCCACTCGTGCTCCGGTGCTGCGGGGATTCGGATGGCCGTTGAAACCAGGTGAGTTAGATCGTCAGAAATGAACGCCATTCGACGCTAAGGCCCTTATTGTCAATTTAGAAGCGGGTTCCGAAGCTGAATGTCGCGGGTTCGCCCCCCGTCTCCCGCTCCATTTTTTCAACAACTTATGGTCAACTAGACTTCGCTCCTTACTCCGAGTATCCGGTTCTTGTTCATCGGCTCGGGCGTTTGCTCCACGCTTCCTTCAGGCCCCGCCTCGCGACGACGCCCTTGCGCTTTGCTAGGACTTCATCTCCATCAGGTTGTCCAGGGGACTTTCACACCCCAAGTCGCCAAGCGTGCTCGGCGCACCGTCTGCCGCCTCGACCCCCAGGTCGATGCCCGCGGCCGATCCGCCGCCGCTGATGAAGCGCTTGCGTGTGATCGACGCGGCTCGGCTGGAACGCCGACCCAGCCTGCTTCGCCAAGGCCAGTCAGACATAAGTGTACAAACTCCCGGGCCTCGACCTGGGGGTCGAGGCGTCAGGCGTAGGCGCCTGCGCCACGCGGGTTTGAAAAATTACAGATCGCTGAAGAGGCGGGCGCAGGATTTTCCCGCGCCCGCCCCGCTGTTAGATCGTTCTCTCTGGGTCCTAGCTGCGCGAGGCCAGCAACTGCCGCAGCAACTGCGCCCGGCTCGGCTCCCGAAGCTGCGCCAGCGCCTTCGCCTCAATCTGGCGGATGCGCTCGCGCGTCAGCTCGAACTCCTTGCCGATCTCCTGCAAGGTATGCTCGCGCTCAAAGCCGATGCCGAACCGCATCCGCAGCACGCGCTCTTCGCTCGGAGACAACGAGCCCAGCAGGTCCGACGTCTTCGTCTTCAGATCCGCGTCGATCAGCGTCTCCACCGGCGAGCCCGCGTTGGGGTCTTCCAGCAGATCTTCCAGTGCGGACTCCTGATCGCGGCCCACCCGGGTTTCGAGCGAAACCGGCGCGCGGGAGATCGAGCGCAAGGTCTCCACCTTGATCACCGTGGTCTCCATGCGCTCGGCGATCTCGTCGTTTGTCGGCGGACGGCCCAGCTCCTTCTCCAGCCCCCGCAATGCGCGCAGGAACTTGTTGAGCTGCTCGTTCATGTGCACCGGAATCCGCACGGTGCGCGACTGGTCCGCCAGCGCCCGGGTGATCGCCTGCCGAATCCACCACGTGGCATAGGTCGAGAACTTGAAGCCCCGGTGGTAGTCAAACTTCTCGGCCGCGCGCGCCAAGCCGATGTTGCCCTCCTGGATCAGATCCAGCAGATGCAAGCCGCGCTTGACGTACTTCTTGGCCACCGACACCACCAACCGCAGGTTCGCCTCCACCAGCTCGGCCTTGGCCCGGTCGGCGAACGCCCGCGCCACCCAAATGCGGGAGGCGTAGCGCTCGATTTCCTCGGCCGTCATGGAGCCCGCCGGCGAGCCTTGCTTGCCGGCGCTCCGCAGCAGTTGCGGCTTGGCGCGGAGCAGGTCATCGGCCCACTCCTTCCAAAGATCCTGCCGGAAGGGGAGGTCCAAGATGGCCCGTTCGATGGCGACGCGCTTGCGTCCCAGCTCCCACTTGCGGGCGTTGTGACGCTTCTTTGCTGCGCGCTTCGGCAACTCGTTGGCAGCGCCGGCTTCGTAGTCGGCGACCATTTGCGCAATCGTGGCCAGACGCCGACGCAACAGCTTGCTCAGCTTCGTCGCCGCCACGGCTTCCACCCCGGCTTCCAGATAGGGCCGCACGTGCTCGGGCTCGGTTTCAAGGCCTTCGCGGATCGCTTCCAGCCGGTTCCACAGCCAGGGCGTACGCGCCAAGGTGCGACGCATCCGCTTCTCGCCGCGCTCCATGCGCTTGGCCAGCTTCACCTCGCCCTGCTTGGTCAGCAGCGGCACCGCGCCCATCTCGCTCAGGTACAGCCGGACGCTGTCTTCCGGGGCCGAAGCCTCGGCGTACTCGGTCTGCTCAACGTAGTCGCCGTCCGTGTCGTCGTCAGCGCCGCCGCCCGTCCACTCATCGGTATGGTCGTCGGAGTGGTCCCGATCCTGCTTGGAATCCAACCGGGAGGCGTTTTCGAGGCTGTGCAGGCGGACCTCATCCGCTTCGTTCATTTGTACGCTCATGGTTACCTCCGCGCCCTCCGCTACACTGATAGACTCACGTTTTGTCAAAAAGGTTGCACCTTGACTTGACAACCGGGGTCATCGTTTGATTCCCTCATCGATCCGGTTCGGCGTCTCGTTGGCCGCCTCTCTCAGGGACGATCGGCAAATTTCGTCCGGGGCTTTCCAATCGCCGCGGACAGCCCTCTGCCTGTAGGACGAATTCCGGCGTCGATTCGCAGCGAAAGATCAAAGAATTTTCGATTTCCGGCCGCTGTATCTAACCGCACGTCGGGTAGATGTGAAACGCGGCTCAACTGTTGCACACGATTGGGGTTGCGGGGCAGTATCGAGAGGTGCGAATCTTTGCCGCCCTCCTACTCCCGGCGTTGCTGACAGGGCAGGAACCTCCACGAGACCCAGCCATCGCTGTTTTCGGGGTGCGAAACGGGGCGTCGTTGGCGCCGATGGGACTCCTCGAGGGCCCCAGCTTGGCGCCGGGGTCGATCTTCGTGGTCAAGGGCGCTTGGCTGGGGCCGGATGAGCTTGTTCATGCGTCCGGGCCGTATCCCTTGGAGCTCGCCGGGTCGCAGTTGGAGATCCGCCCCCTCGGAAGCGGCGAAGTTTACCTGGCGCCGCTGATCCACGCCTGGACGTTCCAGGTGGCAGGGGTCTTGCCGGACGACCTGCCGCCCGGACAGGCCGAGGTGACGGCGATCTTTGAGGGACGGCGGTCGGAGCCTGCCCAGTTCCGCGTGGACGAATCCGCCCCGGCGCTGTTTTCCGTGGGGCAGACGGGCATCGGCCCGGCCGTGGTCCAGAACTGGGAATCGTCTGATTCCACGCCGCTTAACAGCTTTACCCGACCAGCCCGGCTTGGTCAAACATTAGTCCTATGGGGCACGGGCCTCAACAACACCGACGGCTCTCGCGATATTCGGGTGCTCGTCGGCGATGGAGCGGGCCAGATTGAGCTGCGGCCGTTTTACGCCGGGCCGGCGCCGGGACTGCCGGGCGTCGACCAGATCAATCTGACCTTGCCGTCCGAGGGCATTGCGGCGGGTTGCCTGCAACGGCTGTCGTTTTCAGTCGACAACGTCGTCTCGATCGGCTCCTCCACCATGGCGATTGCTGCCGACGGTGGGCCATGCAGCCATCCTTGGGGACTTAGCGAGGACGAGCTCCGGACGCTCGACGAGGGCGGACAGATTCCGTTCGCATCCTTTTCACTCATCGACACTCAAGGAATCATCGTCAACGTCGATGGCCTCACGTCGTCGGTGGTGGCGGCGAACGTCCAAACGCTGCTGGTCGCCGCCGACGGCCTCGACTCGCTCACCCGGGACAATCGAGTGGGTTTTGCGAACGAGCTGCTAAGTTGCGGCCCCGGGTTTACCGTTTTCGCCCGGATCGGAAATTTTGTGGGCGAGCCGTTGCCGGAACCGCCGCCGCCTGATCAATTGCCGCGAGAATTTGCCCACGCAGGCGATACAGTTACGCTATACGGCCCGGATGGGCAGCAGATCGACCTTATCCTTGATGGGCCTCCAGGAACGTCGTCCCGATGGTATCGGACGGACGGAGCGCTCGAGCCAAACGTATTCACCCCTGGTTCGTGGACGCTGCGGGCGCCGGGCGGCGAGGACATCGGCGCGTTTGAGGGCGACCTGACGATACCTCCGTTTCCCGCCGTGGCGCCTCCTGATCGCATCCGGCGCGACGAGGATGTTCAGATCGGCTGGGACGCCACCCCGTACACGGACGACCAAGCGATTCGCGTGAGTATCGCGGTAAGGTACCGAGACGAAGACGGCCAAAGCCAAGTATGGTCAGCGGGTTGCCGGGCCAAGGCGACTCTGGGCGGGTTCCGGATCGAAAAGGGAAATTTCGCCGACTCCCCTGAACCGACCGATGGTTTCGCGGAGTTTACGGTGGCGGTGCAAGCCGACGAGCCCTTCCAGGCCCCGGCTCTGTCGCACGGCCGCGCCTCCTACCAGGCCAGCCGCATCACCCGCGTTCCCTTCGAGTAGCTCAATCGGCGGCGGAGAGCGTCGGCGGGCCGCTGATCCAGCCGAGTGCGGCGAAGAACTGGTCCGTGCGGCGCAGCGTATCCCGGAAATGCGAGCCGTCGCCGCGGCCGTGGTTGAAGAAGCCGTGCGCGGCGTCCTTGTAGCCGACGAGCTCGCAGGCTGCGCCCAGCTCGCGTGCTTTGTCGCAAAACCCCTCCGCTGAGTTGTAGCTCACCGTCATATCTTCCTTGCCGTGGAAGATGATCGTCGGCGGCAGGGCTTTCTTCAAGTGATGAAACGGTGAAAAGGACTCGGCGGGAGCGCCGATGCGGGCCTCCCACTCGGCGCGGCGCTTCTCGTAGGCTTCAAATCCAGGCGCCGGGGCCATGATAAGCGCTGGGTTGAACAGCGCCAGCGCGTTGGGGACGTGGCTGACGGAGCGATCGGCGTCGGGGGCGTCATGCTCGGGCAGCAGGGCGGTGGCCGCTGCCAGATGGCCGCCCGCCGAGCCGCCGCCGGCCGCCAGCCGCTCGGGATCGACGCCGAGCTCGGCGGCGTGCGCCCGAACCCAGCGCATGGCGGCTTTGGCGTCAACGGCGCACTCTTTTGCCGGGACGCCGTGGCGCGTCTTCACGCGATAGTCGGCGACGATCGCCACCATGCCGCGCGAAGCCAGATAGCGCGAGTGCGGGGAGAACTGCTTGGGCGAGCCGCCGTTCCAGCCGCCGCCAAAGAAAAAGACCACAGCCGGCGCTTTCTTCGAGGGAGCGTGGTCCGAGGGCTGGTAAATCCACAGGCGGAGGTCGTAACCGTCAACGCTGCGGTAGGTTTCGACGCGGTCAGCGTCCACGGGGGCTTGGACCGGAGGCGCCTGGCCGAGCAGCGGCGAGGCGGTGAATGCTAACAGCAGTAGCAGCATGCGCATGGCGGCCGCCATTGTAGCAGCGCCGGGTTACTTGCGGATGCTGTAGCCGCGGCCGTGTCCGTAGGTGATGCGGTTGCCGTAACGCTGGCGGTTGGGCGCGTAGGGCCGGTTCTCGCGGCGGTCGAAGGTGCGGGTGCGCTCCAGGTTCTCGCCGTAGACGATGTTGTGGCCCTGTTCGTAGCGGCGAAACTCGCGCTTGCTGACGTCCAAGCCGAACGAGCCGGCGTAGCTGATGTTGGTGCGCCCGCGCAGGTTTTGACCGTAGGAGACGAGGGGTTTGCGGTAAACAGCGCCGCTGGAAGCCGGGCGCAACGTCGCCGAGGTCGCCTCCGCCGGCGGCGGGGCCTCCTCGGCCTGGCCCCAAGTGGCCCCGTGGATGACGATGCCCTCCGCCGCGCCGGCGCCGGTCCAGCTCAGTGTCAACGCTGACAGGAGTAGAGCTTTGGTCATGCTGGTCATCAGGTTTTCCCCTTACCCAGTTTGCCCCTCCTTAGGGTCCGTGGCAATGCCACGTTGGTTTCAAATCGGCGTTGGGACCTTTGGACTATAGGGTTGGTACGAAATGAATCGTCCGCCGCCACAAAAACAGTTTCGTCCCGACGTCAGTGTATCCGGTCGGCGGGGAAACCGGTACAGCTACGACGCGAGACAATCGAATTCACACCAAGCGAGCTGAGTGTCAGCGCAACGGGTGCGGATTGCTCCGTCCGATCGCAATCTTGACATGGAAGGACCGGATCGAAGCAGGGCGCCATCTCGGCTTTGCCGAGCGGGAAGCCGAATTCCTGACGTTCGTGGCTCTTCACAGCGCCTCTTTCCTGCGTCGCCAGTATAAGACTTTCCAAGCTACCGAGGGCGATCCGTTGAGCACTTCCTTCGTCGGGCAGAGGTCCTTCCGGTCTCGTCCGTGCCGACGTCTACGCGAACCGGACCGAGGTGCACCACACTTTCATTTTCGCGCGGGCAATCCACCGTGCAATCGGCGACGAGGACAAGCGCAATCGCCGCCGTCGGCCCGCTTTTTGATTGCGGCCATGATGATGACGGTGGACTTGGTCCTGGCCCATCCGGCCGCTCAGTTCCTCGCGACCGAGCGGGCCGAAGCTCAAGCACTTCTGCAGACAGGATAATGTCAACCCATCGATCTTGCCCGGCAAAACGTACTCCGCAGGCTCGCCCGTCGTCGCAACACTCCGGCACTTCATCGAGAAATACCCGATCTTCCTGAACAGCACTGCCGATGCGGCCCCCGCTTCACTGCCCTCGGACGATTTCGCCTGGTCTACGTCGCCGCGGAACACAAGCCGTTTCGAAGGGCCGAGCGAGCCTTCGACCGATTCACAGAGGCTTTGGCGAACCCCGAGGAGGCCACTCCCGGTGGGCGGATGGGCGAGTATTTCCGCCTCCGTCGCCTGTTCGAGACCCGTCAGTACGGCCAGTTGAACAAGACGAAGCTGGACCGGCTGCGAGATCTCTCGCAACGGTTCCAGCATTCTGCGGCCGAGTCGCGCTTCCAACAGTGGGCGAAATCCGTCGAGACGAAGGCGCGATTCGGCCGCATCGACGCGCACTTCGAAGCCTACCGATTGCCCCACAGCTACGACATTTTCGGGACCCATCCCGGTCCGAGGTCAGCCGCCTGAAGGG
>CAYOPA010000301.1:0-6874 GCA_964405625.1 uncultured Bryobacterales bacterium | reverse complement strand
GGCGCACGATCCCGCGACCGCATCGACTTCGCCTCCCGCGTCAGGGTTATTAAGTGAAGAGTATTGGGGTTAGCCGGCCCGATGCGTCACGCAGCGATCGAGCAGGTCGTAAAACTCCGGGAACGAAACCGAAGCTGCTTCTGCGTTGTGCAGCACGCTCTCGCCCGTGGCCCGCAACGCCGCGACGGCAAACGCCATGGCGATGCGATGGTCGCCGAAGGAATCGAGCTCCGCGCCGACCAGCCGGGCTCCGCCGGAGACCCTCATGCCGTCGGACAGGGCCTCCACGTTGGCGCCCATGCGGCGCAGGTTCTCGGCGACGGTGGCGATGCGATCCGTCTCCTTGACGCGAAGCTCGGAGGCGTCGCGAATCTCCAAGCCCTCCAGGCTGGCCGCGCCCAGCACCGCCAGAATCGGAATCTCGTCGATCACCTGCGCCGTCATGGGGCCCTCGATGCGACCGCCCTGCATGACCGGTTCGCCGGCGCTGGACGGGCCTTCCACCCGCAGCGCGCCGATGGCTTCGCCGTCCGCGTCGCGTACGTCCAGCACCTCAATCTTGGCGCCCATGCCTTGCAACAGTTTCACAAGCTCGGCGCGGGTCGGATTCAGCCCGACGCCCTCGATCCGCAGGCTCGAACCAGGCAGCAGCAGCGCGGCGGCGATAAAGAAGGCCGCCGAGGAGATGTCTGACGGGACCGGCAGGCGCAGACCACGCAGCCGCTGGCCGCCGCGGACGCTCGCTGTCAGCCCATCGGTCTTAACCTCCACGCCGAAGCGGCGCAGCGCCAACTCGGAGTGATTGCGCGTCAATACGGACTCGGTAACCGCCGTCTCGCCCTCGGCGAACAGGCCGGCGAATAGCGTGCACGTCTTGACCTGGGCGCTGGCGACGGGTGGCTCGTAGTGGATGCCCTTGAGCTTGCGGCCGTGAATGCGCAACGGAGCAAATTCGCCGTCGCGCGCCTCGATGCGGGCGCCCATCCGCTCCAGCGGCGTGATGATGCGCTTCATCGGACGCCGTGCGATCGAGTCATCGCCCGCAATCTCGCTGGTGAATGGCTGTCCGGCCAAAATCCCGGAAAGCATGCGGATGGTCGAGCCGGAGTTGCCGCAGTCGAGCCGTTGGGCCGGGGCTTTGAGGCCCTCGCGCCCGACGCCCTGCACGCGAATCGTGGCGCCCTCGTGCTCGATCTCCACGCCCAGATCCCGAAGGCAGGCCAGCGTGGAGGCGCAGTCAGCGCCGGTGGAATAGTTGGTGATCTCGCTAGGCCCGTCGGCGATGGCAGCCAACATGGCGTAGCGGTGAGAAATTGACTTGTCCCCAGGCAGGCGCACTACGCCCTCAATCCGAGACGCAGGCCGGATGGTACGATTCATAAGCTCCCCATTGTACGGTTTTCACGAAGCGTTCTGATGAGCTTGAGCCGACGCGGATTTCTAGCCTGCGCCGCTGCGGGGACCCTGTCCGCGCAGCGCTACCATCCGCGTCCGAATGTCGTCGTGATCATCAGCGACGACCAGGGCTGGGGCGACATCGGCTGCTACGGCGCCGAGACCGATCCGCGCACGCCGCACCTCGACGCGCTGGCGGCGTCCGGTGTCCGGTTGACGAGCTTCTACGTCAACGCGCCGATGTGCTCGCCCACCCGGGCCGCGATGCTGACGGGCCGCCATCCGCTGCGCTGCGGAGTGCCGTTCGTGGTGGACTCCTCGCCCGGTGTGGTGGGCCTGCACGGCGATGAGGTCACCCTGGCCGAAGTTCTGCGCGAGGCGGGTTACCGCACCGGGCTGATTGGCAAATGGCACCTGGGCTCGGCGCCGGAGAGCCTGCCCAACGCACAGGGTTTCGATGATTTCTACGGCTTTCGGTCCGGCTGCATCGACTACTTCTCGCACCGGTTCTACTGGGGCCTGGGGGCGGGGAAGCCGTCCTTCCATGACCTGTGGCGCAATAACGAAGAGGTGGACGAGTCAGGCGAATACGCCACCCACTTGATTACCCGGGAGGCCAAGCGCTTTCTGCGTGAGAGCTCGGGCGAGCCGTTCTTCCTCACGGTCGCCTACAGCGCCCCGCATTACCCGATGCACGCCCCGGCCCGTTATCTAGAGCGTTTCGGCCATGTGAGCGACCCGGAGCGGAAGATGCACCTGGCGATGGTGGCCGCGATGGACGACGGAATCGGCGAGATCGTCCAGACGCTGGAAGAGCGGGGTTTGCGCGAGAGCACGCTGGTATTTTTCTTTTCAGATAACGGCGCCACGATCGAGGACCGTGCCGGCTCCGGTGGCCGCAACACGCCTTATCGCGGCTACAAGTTCAGTTTTTTTGACGGCGGCGTCCGGATGCCGGCGATGGCGAGCTGGCGGGGTATTCTGCCCGCCGGCAGGACGCGCGACGCCCTGTGCGCCGGCTACGACCTGTTCCCGACGCTGGCGAAGCTTTGCGGCGGCAAGATTCCCCAAGATCGCGTGATCGACGGCCGCGACATCTGGCCGCTGCTGATGGACGGGGCGCGCTCGCCGCATGAGTCGCTCTACTGGCGGCGCTATGACCAGGAAGCGGTGCGGCGCGGGGACTGGAAGCTGATTCGCAACCCGATCCTGGCGCTGGGCGAGGAGCATCGCTTGAGGGGCGAGGACGAGGTGTTTTTGGCGAATCTGGCGGAGGACCCTGGCGAGAAGGTCAACCTGGCCCGCAAGCGGCCGGAGATTGTGGCCGAGCTGGAGGCGTTGGCGCGGCGGTGGGCCGCGGAGTTGGAGTAGGGCCGACGGACAAGAATGTCCGTCGCTACCGACATCAGCTCCAGTCTACCTTCCCAGCCAGCCGCCATCCACCGGAACAGTAATGCCGGTGACGTAGTCCGACGCCGGCGAGGCCAGGAACACAATCGCCCCTTTCAAGTCGCTCGGCTCGCCCCAGCGCCCGGCTGGAATGCGCGCCAGGATGGCCGGGTTGCGCATGGGGTCGGCTTGCAGCGCCTTCGTCACGTCCGTGCGGATGTAGCCCGGCGCGATGCAGTTGACGCACACGCCACGGCCGCTCCACTCGTTCGACAACGCCATGGCGAGCTGCGGGATGCCGCCCTTGGTGGCCGCATAGCTGGGCACAGTGATGCCGCCTTGGTAGGAGAGCAGGGACGCCGTAAAGACAATCTTTCCCCAGCCGCGGCTGAGCATCTCGCGGCCGAGCTCGCGCGCCAGGAAGAACTGGGCGTCGAGGTTGACCTTCACCACGTGGTCCCAGTCCTCATCGGGGAACTCGGCCGCCGGGGCGCGGCGGATGGTACCGGCGTTGTTCACCAGGATGTCAATGCGTGGGTGGTCCTTTTTGACTTGCTCGATGAAGGCAAAGAGCGCGGCGCGGTCGGAGATGTCGCAGGCGTAGCCGTGGAAGCTCCGACCGAGGGCGCGGATCTCTTCGGCGACCTCCCCGGCGTCGCTCAAATGCTCGCTGACGCCCACGATGTCGGCGCCGGCTTCGGCCAAGGCGTTGGCGTAGCCGCGCCCGATACCGCGATTGCAGCCGGTGACAAGGGCGATTTTTCCGTCCAGGCGGAACAGATCCAGGATTCCCATGAACCGCCCAGCATAGCGGAAAATCAGGCCCGCACGTCGATCAGGATCTTCATGCACTCGCCGCCGGCGTCCATTTTCTCGAACCCGCTTTGCAGGCCATCGAGGTCGGTGGTTTCGGTGATGAGCTTGTCCAACGGCAACGAACCGGCGGCGGCGATCCGGATGGCGGCGTCGTAGTCTTCGGCTTCGTAGACGCGCGCGCCGCAGAGCTCGAGCTCGCGCCAGAAAAAGCGGAACAAGTCGACTTCGGGCTTGAAGGCAAATACGGCCACGACGACGATGCGACCGCGAATGCGCAGCAAGTCCGTCATGACGGCGGCGCCGGCCTTGGAGCCGGAGACCTCAAAGACGATGTCGGCGCCGCGTCCGCCGGTGCGCTCGTCGATAAGCGCCTTCAGATCGATTTCGAGCGGGTTGACCGCTTCCAGACCGAGCTCGGCCGCCTTGGCCACGCGGAACGGATTGACCTCGGAGACAATCACCTTGCCGCCGGCGTGCTGAGCTACCATCGCCACTAACATGCCGATCGGTCCGCCGCCGATGACCACGACATGCTCGCCCGGCTGGACCCTGCCCAGCCGCACGTCGTGGCAGGCCACCGCCAGCGGCTCAATCAGCGCGCCGTGCGCCAAGGACATTTTTTCGGGCAGCCGAAATAGGGTCGAGGCCGCCACGGTCCAGTAGCTTTGGAAGGCGCCGGGGCTGTCGATGCCCATGAACTTCATGAAGTCGGCGACATGGCTGTGGCTGGCCGGCGGATTTTTGCCGAAATCGAGCGGCATGACCGTGACGGTGGCGCCCTCGCTCCAGCCATCCACGCCGGGGCCGATTTTCTCGATCTCGCCGGACATCTCATGCCCCAGAACGGCCGGCATCTTCACGCGCTTGTCCATGGCGCCGTGCCAGATGTGCAGGTCGGTCCCGCAGATTCCGCAGTGCGACACCTTGATTTGGACTTCGCCGGGGCCGGGCTCGACGGGCGTGCAGGGCCCGGTCGTGACGGAGCGGTTGCCTTGGTAGAAAGCGGCTTTGGGGCTCATGGGCTTTCGCTATGGTACCGAACCGGCATCCGCCCGCTGCGGCCGGGCGGCTCATTGTGAGCGCGCGACATCACCCGCGGCCCACAAACGGCATCTGTGTCGCCATCACCGTCATGTTCAAAACATTGGCGTCCAGAGGCAGACCCGCCATGTAGACCACGGCGCGGGCGATGTGGTCGGCGTCGATAGTCGGCTCGATGGCCCGCGTCCCGTTGGCCTGCGGCACTCCTTGCGCCATGCGGGCGGTCAGCGGCGTGGACGCGTTGCCGATGTCGATCTGGCCGCAGGCGATGTTGAACGCCCGGCCGTCGAGCGCCGTCGATTTGGTCAGTCCCAGCACGCCGTGCTTGGAAGCCGTGTAGGGCGCCGAGAACGGCCGCGGAGTGTGCGCTGAGATCGACCCGTTGTTGATGATCCGCCCGCCCTGCGGCTGCTGCTCTTTCATCAGCTCGAACGCCGCCTGGGTGCACAGAAAAACACCGCTGAGGTTGACCGCGATGACCTTCTGCCAAGTCTCGAACGGCAGCTCGTCCATCGGAACGGCGGGCGCGCCGATGCCCGCGTTATTGAACAGCACATCGAGGCGGCCGAAACGATCGCGGATCTGCTGGAAGATCGCCCGCACTGCGGCGGGCTCGCTGACATCGGCGGCGATGGCCAGCGCGTTCGGCCCGGCTTCGGCGACGGTCTCCTGGAGCATTTCGGCGCGCCGTCCGGTGACGACGACTTGGTAGCCTTCCTTGGCGAGAGCGACGGCGGAGGCGCGGCCCACGCCGCTGCCGGCCCCGGTGACCAGGGCGATTTTGGATGTGGATTCGGACATATGAGCTTTCGAGCTTAGAACAGATCAGCCACCGGCATCGACCAGCCGGGGAAGAGATCGGGGATTTCGAGGGTATCGGCCGGACCCAGCGCCAGGATCGTTTCGGCGCGTCGGTGGACGTGGACGGATCGCTCTCGCGGATAGATGGTCGCCACGACCACGGCGCCATGCTCAAGGTACTGGTGGACTTTGCGATGGAGGTCTTGGGCTCCCTCGCTCGGCGAAACAACCTCGACGGCAAGCTCCGGGGCGCCTTCGATCCAGTCATCCAGATCCATGTTGGCCAGCCGGTCGGAGCGAACGAATGCGACGTCCGGACCGCGGAGAACGGCCGGTTCGTCTTGCATCAAGAACCCGGCGTCCATGAAGCAGCGGCCCATGCCTTGGCTCCGGACCCACGGATTCAGCCGGTCGTACAAGTTCAGGGCCGTGATCGTGTGGCGGGATCGCGGAAACGTCATTTCAATCAACTCCCCCTCGTCGAGCTCGCGCCGCACCCCGTCATCGGGGAGCCGCGCGTACTCTTCGAGGGTGAGCTTCTTGGTCGCCGTGGCCGCCATGGCCTCATCCTACCGCCTGGGTTGCAAACGCAGCGGCCTTGAAGGAATCTCGGCGGCGCGCAGATCCTTGAAATCGAGGTTCGTGGTCGGGTCGTGCGCTTGCAGGCTGATCGTCCCGGCGCGCAGGTTGGCCTGTTTCCGGTCGTTGGCGCCTTCCGGCTTCGTATCCTCGTAGTCGGCCGTCTGGATGCCGTTCACCCAGACCGAGATGTGGCGATCGTAGGCGATGATCGTTTCGTAAAACCACTCGCCGTCCTTGGGAATCACCCGCCGAGTCGGCTGCCAAAAATAGACGCCGCCGGTCCCGGTGTCCACCGGCCGGGTCGGGTCGCCGCCGAAAAATTCGTTGCGGATCTGGATCTCATACCCGGACCAGAATTTTCCCGGATACCCGCGGATGAAGATTCCCGAGTTGGGGTGCTTGTCCGGGGCGGGCGGATTGGTCTTGATCGCCAGTTGCAGCGCGAGGTTCTTGAACTGCTTCTCGGTCTCGATCTGCCCCGGACCGCCCTCGACGTGGACCACGCCGTTCTCGTACGACCAGGTGTGCTCGCCGGGCCGCTCGGGACGGTCCACGGCCTTCCAGCCGGCGAAGGTGCTGCCGTCGAGCAGCGGCTCCAGGTTCATCGGCCGCAGCTTGAGGTTGCGGTACTCGATGGGCTTGTCGGGGTTGAACTGCAATCCGATCACGCCGGCCGCGTGGGTGGCGTTGTAGCCGTCGAAGACTAGCTGGTTGTTGAGCACAACCTGGAAGTGCGTCCCTTCGCAAATGATGTCGAAGCTGTTCCAAACGTCCGGCTTCAGCATGGCCGGCTCGGCTTTCTGGTAAAAGACCAAGCTGCCGGTATTGAAGCCCTGCGGCTGGTCGTCGT
>CAYOPA010000300.1:0-6877 GCA_964405625.1 uncultured Bryobacterales bacterium | reverse complement strand
AAATAATCTTTCAGCCAACCGCAACCTGTTCCTTCTTTCGTGGTCTCGACTACCGTCCGCACTCCATTTTCGGACGTCCGTGCCACATGGATCGCGCATTTGCCCTTGATCTCGCCGATCACCTGTGACACCAAGTACTTCGGCGCGATCACGGTCATCCGCGATGGACTCCCGGAAATGTCAAACTCCCGCTGCCTCCCCGGCAGAGCCGGGGGGGCTCCCCTGGCAGGCTAGGACTTCACCTCCATCACGTTGTCCGGGGGACTTCCACCCCCAAGTTGTCCAACATGCTCGGCACACCAAAATAAACCCCAGACTGACGTCTGGGGTTCGATTGCGCGCAGTCCGCCCGCCCGTTTCAGGGCTTGTACATGGTCTGCATCCGGAACGTCCGGTAGGCCGGCACGGAGCTCTCCACGATTCCCCGAATCTGGCCGTTCAAGCCGACTTCGACCGATTGCGCCGTCAGGCCCGGCATGATCACCCCGGAATCGAAGTGAAAGCCGCCGTTGCAGATCTGCTCGGCCGAACCCAGGGCAAACGAGTAGCTGCCGAGATCGGCGTTGACGATCAGGTACGCCAGCATGTTTGTTTCGTCCAGCCACAACGCTTGCCCCCGGCTGTTGGCGGACGGGTCGGACAGGTTCCGGATGTTGCCGTTGTCGAACAAGGTCATCAGCGGCACGCCCGGCTGGTCGAATTCCGCGTCGTGTTGGTGGGAGAACCACGGGGAGGGCTGCGCGGAGACGATTGCGAAGTCGCCGCCCTCGCCGAGCCGCCATAGCAGCGCGCCCGTACCCGCTCCATTGCCGTAGTCGATCTTAACGACCCAATCCTGGTGCCTGACGGACATGATCACGTGGCCGTCCGAGGTCAATTGAATGGAGTTTGAGTGCAGCCAGTCGTTGGCGATCGGCGCGAGCGTCACCGGCGGGCAGCCGCCCTGCCCGGTCACGCAGGTTTCGCCTAACAGGGCGACCCGGGTTGCGTCCATGTGGTCAAACGCGCTCCAGGCCCAAACCACTTGCAGGTCTTGGTCCAGTTCCACAAGGCCGTCGGCGATCACGCTGACGGGCCCCGGACCCTGGACGTCGGTCAGGATACGCTCAACGCTGGTTAGCGCCATCAGATTGCCGTTGGGCAGGCGGAAGGCGTCGTGGTGAAACGAGGTGATCGTATCCTGGCCCATGGCGGCCAATTGCTCGGAGACGCGGTCGACGTTGGTTTCCCTAACCGGGCTGCCGGTGAGGTCGATTTCGCGGAAGATCTGCTGATGCACCCAGGGACTGCCGGGATCGTTGACGGCGAGCAGCATCGTGCCGCCGTCCAGCGGCCGGAATATCGTGGTCCCGGACTGCTCGGTTGTCGCCAGCCGCGGGTAATACCACATGATTCGGCCCCAGATGTCCGTTGCCACGGGCACGGTCGTCTGGCCGGGCAGGAAGGCGATGTTGCCGTGCAGCAACAGCGGTTGCGAGAAGCAGCTTCCGGCCCCGGGCGCCTGGACGACGGACAGGGCTGGGAACGGCAGCCAGCCCGGCAAGCCGATGGTCGTGAAGCTCTTGGATGGCGACGGCTCCACGATGCCCGACGTCGCTACCTCGTGGAACGCCGCATAGCCGGTGTTCGGGCGCATGCCTCCGAGCAGGAAGTTGCGCGTCACGCCCGCTAGGCAGGCTTTCCAGTGGGTCGCCGAGAAGGGCTCCGGCGCCGCTCCAAAACGAACCCGCATGAAGCTGCCGGCCGGGCAGGACGGAGCGCTGTAAAGAACGACCAACCGGTGGCCGGTGGCGGACAGAACCGCGTCCGTCCCCGTCGCGACAGGCGCGAGCGCGAAGGCGTCGACGGTCGAGGCCTGCTCCTGCGTACTCCGGTTTCGAGCCGTCGCTTCTACTTCGAAATCGCCCTCTCGGTCGCTGGGCGTCCATTCGAACACGGGCGACGGATGGAAGTCTCGGAGCGTACGGAAGTCGCCGTCCGGGGCCCGTACCCGAAAGCGATAGTCGAGTGTTCCGGGATCGGTCGACGACCCTGCCGCCGTCCAGAACACCTTCGTGCCGACCGGTTGCGGCGACACGGCGCTGGGCGTTAACCCAACGGTCACGGCGGCTTCAGCGGAAACGCACGCGGCCGCGCCAAGCAGAGCGAGAATGACAATTCGAGACATAGGATGCAGTTCTCCTCAAAACCTTTCGCTGACACGAGCTCCGACAGGCCCCCGGCGGCAGTCCTACGGCGGCAAAGCGGCGATCGCGGCCGCCAGCGAGCCGTCTGCCGACGCAATCCAGAAAGCCGCCGCCGCGATCTGGGCGCTACTGGGCGTCGGTTCGATAGCCAGCAGAGACAGCGCCGCGGCCAGTTGGGCGTAGGCGGCGCCGGCGTGTTGTCCGACCGCCTGCGCCGCCGCGGCGTCGATTTCGCCCTGCTGCGACGCCTGGGCCGCCACGCCCGCGACGGCGCCCAACTGGACGGTTCCCACGCGGATCCTAGTAACCGCTCCCACGACTCCCTCCGGTCCTTCGCCGAGTTGGACGTAGGCCTGCGAGCCGAGCGCCCGGACCCACTGCAATCCGTCGGTCGCGGTCTCGAGAAACGAAACCGGCTCGTACGCCGTCACGCCCCCCGGCGGCGGTCCCGGCATCCGCAAATAGACCGGCAAGAGCTGGTTGAGGCCGAAATAGAAAATCGAGGAGAGCATTGCCGCTTGCGCGGAATACACACCGCCGTCGGCGCCGATCGAGACCAAGCCGTCATTGCTGTCGGGAGCAAGCGTGGCGGCCAACGGCGACCCTGTCGCGGGATCCAGCGCCGCGAGCAGGTTCAGCCGGGGTTGCAGCAGGGTGGCTCCAGTCGTAGGTTCCGTATATTCGTAACCCAGCGCCAGCGCCAGGTGCAGACGCGTGGCCGAGGCCGAGATCACGCTATTCGTACGCGCCTTCGGCAAGCCCGTGGTGAAGAACGGAGGACTCGCCGGCAGCGTGGGCAACAAGCTTTGGGCGAGCCAATCGTAGGAACGGCTCCACTTCACCGATCCGTCGGCCGGATTTAGAGCCGTTACCGCGGCGCCGCCGGTATAGAGAGTACCGTCGCCGCCGACGGTAACCGAGGTGACCGAGCTGCCCGCGGCGGTCCAGACGAGGCCGCCGCCGGCCGCGTCGGTTGCCGTCAGCGCGCCCGCGCCGTCGGCCACGTAAACGACACGGCCGTCAGGCGAGACCGCGGGGCTGGTTCCGCTACCAGCGCCGACAGCCGCCGTCCAGGCGATGACCGCTTGCCCGCCGGTCAGATCGATTCCGTACAGCGCTCCCTCGGCGGGCGTCTGGCCGGCTCCCACCACGAAAATGCGGCCCGTGCCGGGGTCGACGGCCGGGGTGTTGGTCACCTCGAACACTCGCCCCAAAAACATCTGGTAGACCGTTGGAACGATCGCCGGATCCAACAGCCCACCCGCCCAGAGGCTAGGAGGAATCGGGGCGGCGGCCGGCCCGGCGCCGCCCGGCAGGGCGAGGGGCGCGACAACCTGGGTTCCGTCGTCCCGGCTCAGGAAAACGGCCACGCCGTCCAGCGTGACCCCGCCCACGTAGCCCTCCTTCGTGAAAACCAGCGAGGCGAAGGGAGAGGGACCTGGAGCCGGCACGACCCACTTGACGGAGCCGGCTGGGCGAAAAGCCCAGATCTGGTTCGAATCGGCGATGTAGATGTCGCCCGACTCGTCCACCAGCGGCGCGCTCAAGGCGGCGCCGGAGTCAAGATCGTCCAGGCTTTGCTGGGGCGCGGTCTCCCACAGCAGGCTCCCATCCGCGCCCAGCGCGTGCAGGTGGCTGAAGCCTGGTCCCCGGCCGGTGGTGACGTACAGTCGGCCATCCGGACCGGCTACCGGAGCCGGCAGCACTGCCGCCCCTTGCAGCGCCCGCCAGGCAATCTTGTGGGCGCGGGCCGTAACGAACGGCGCGTAGTCGGAGTTGCGCGAGTCCCTGTGCAGGCTCGGCCAAGCGGTCTGGGCGTACGGCGGCAGGAGGCCGAAGGCGGTCTCTCCGGCTCCGGCCGCGGCGGGCAGAGCCATCAGAGAAACCGCGAGCGCAAGGCCGGCTTCGATTCTCATTGCCATTTCTCGGTCTCCGCCGTCCTCCGAACTACGGCGCGGCCTTAAAGGGCCCCGAGATGGTATTCGAAGGCGGCGAGAGGTTTCCGACAGCATCCTCCGATCGGACGAAGTAGAGGCTCGGCAATTCGGGCGAAACGCCGGCCTCCGAATGAAACAGTCCAGGGGTCACTTGGACGACCCCAAAGCTCAGCGGATAAATCGCCGGCCCGGAGTTGCCGGGGTTGCCGCTCCCGCCGAAGAGCGAGCTCAGCGGAACGGTCTGGGCGCGGTAGACGTGGTAGCGGACCGCTCCTGGCGCCGGGTCCCAGTCGAACAGCACGTTGCCCCCGATCACATCCGTGCTCGTCGCGCGCAACACGGGCGGTCGCGGCGCCGGCGGCGGCTCGACCGAGCGGAAGATTTCCAGGCCGCCACGCTGCCGCGCCGAGCCGACGAACAATCCGAAGGGCGTGGATTCGAACGACCGCGCGCCCCAACTCTTGGGATCGCCAAAGCCGGTGCGGGTGACGAAAGTCCAGTCCTTGCCATCGCTCGTCTTCAACAAATCGAAACCGTATTGCGAAGTGAACGCTTGGTTCCATCCATCGAGACTCGAATAGTCCTGAATGCCGGCGCTCCAGTCCCACAGGCCCAGATACAGATTCCCGTTGTGGACGCCCATCTGCCAGAAGTGGCCCACGAAACCGCTTCCGAAGCCGTTGCCGAAACCGCTGATCGGCTTCTTGAGTCCGCTCGGGGTCATGCGCGGCTCGCCCACCACCAGCTCCCAACTGTCGTCGGGATTGATTCGAATAAGCTCGGTCGGCCGATTCGTGCCGACGTAGAGGCGGTCCTTGAACTCCATCATGCTCAGACCGTTCGGCGAACGGAAGTTGACGTTGTCCTGATGACCGCCGCCGGTGACGACGGGCGTCCACTGGTAGGGGGCCGGCCCGGTAGCATCGGTTTTGAAGACGCCGTAGCCGGGAATCGCCGGGTCCTGTTCGCGGGTGAGGCCGGTGGTGGCGTACAAGAGGCCGTTGAAAGTCGCAAGCGCCCAGACAGGGAGTTCGGTGCGGCTGGGGCTGACCTGTTCCCAGGCGTTGTCGCCGGCCCCCGGGTTGTTGGAGGCGATAACGACGCCGTTGCCGATCAAGTCGGCGGCGGTGGCGAAGAGCTTCCCGTTGTAGGACTTCAGGGAACGGAACGAACGGACCTTCACGTTCGGTTCCAGTTGCAAATCCCCCAAATCGCCGAGGAAAGTGCCGGGAGTCATCGGGACGGGCGCCCAAGTCAAGCCGTCCACGCTGCGCAGCAGCCGCGGACCGCGGAAACTGCTGGGCCCTGAGTTATCGGAATCGTAAATGCTGCCGGAGGTTACGCCGCCGGCGTAAAGCGCAACGTCTCCGCCCGGCTCTTCGAAGATCTCCATCGTACGGAAACCGATATCCCGCGCCGTGAATCGATTTGGGACGCCTTGCGGAGTAAAGCCGATCGGAATCGTGTTCGGCGACTTGAACACCCGCTCCCAGGTATCGGTTTCCGGCGTGTAACGCCAAATCTCCGCACCGAGGCGCGAGGCCAGCTCCGCCGGGCACTGCTCCAAGGCGACCGCGGCGGCGTAAAGCGAGGTGCCGGCGCGCACGTCCGAAGTCAGCACGGTGACGCAGGACTGCAGGCGGCCGGTGCCGACGTAGAGCTTGCCCTTGAACCACTTCATCGACCAGGCCCAACTGTTGTCGCTGTCGCCCTGCGGATTCACGGAAAGAAAGCCGTTGCCCGCGACCTTTTCGAACTCGCCGCTTGCCGTCTCGAGCCCTTGAATGCGCCCGGCGATGCGCGATAGCGACACGGAACCGGAATCGACATCGAGGTGGTTGGCCCGGATCGGTCCTAGGTCCGCCGCGAAATTCGGCGGCAAACGAGCGTCGCCGACATTCACCAATCCGTCATTGAACGTGTCCTTCGTCACGCCGGGAGTCAGCGACTTAAGGATCGCGCCGCTGATGGCGGTCAACAGGTCGCCCTGGTAGGTGTCGCCCGAGGTGGTGTAGAACGGAATGCCGCTGGCGCCCAGCACGGGATCGGCCGCTGCCCGGAACGCCTGCATACTGGCTGTGCGCAGGTCGGCAACGGCGTCTGAGAGCAGATTCAATGGCTGGCCGATCGCGGGGTTCTGGAAGGCCCAATCGGCCAGGCGCGTTCCTTGGTTCGGCGTCGAAATCGTGAAGACAGCCTTGGCGTGAGCGGCGATCGACGGATCCAGCAACGCGGCCTGAATGTCGACTCCGCCCTTGGAGTGACCGATCAAATACATCTTCTGAACGCCGAAGCGGGCGGCGATGACCGGCAAGGCGGCATTGAGGACTGCCGCATTCTCGGCCACGCTCGCCGAATTGGGCGAATTGTCCGGGCTCATGCTGACGAACGCGGTCCGGAATCCGATCGTGTAACAGCGCCGGTACATGTCGTTCCGCGTCCACCAGAACGACGCGCTGCCTCCCAGCCCGTGGACGAAGACCAGAACGGGCGCTACCTCGACGCGATCGCCCGTGGTGGCGCCGTAGAAGACGTTGGGCATCGTCGGATCGGGCGTGGGCGCCGGCACAAGCTGCGCCACCAGCGCGCTCGGCGCCACCAGCAGCAACGCCAGCGCGGCGGCGGCCCGAACGCGGCAAGGGGCGGGAACAGAACGATCGAAGGAGTGCATCGCGAACGGCCTCACTTAAATTGGGAACCTCGAGCGATCCCGGGACCGGCTGGCGCGAACACGGCGTTTCGAGCCAGCGAATC
>CAYOPA010000299.1:0-6919 GCA_964405625.1 uncultured Bryobacterales bacterium | reverse complement strand
CGATACCCCAGAACCGGCACGTTGATATTCGGACGGACTCCTAGGGGCCGAAATCCACCCGAGCTTCTCACCCGACGGCAGCCAAGTCGCATATTCCGCTCGTCGCGGTGGTGGCCCGTGGAACGTTTTTGTCGAAGTCGTCGACTCAGGTCAGCCTCGACAGCTGACGGACTCTGCTCAGGACGATGTGGCGCCAGTGTTTGCCCCGACGGCCGATCCCTCGCATTCGTGCGGATGGGGTCCCTTCCTTTAGACAACGTGCTCATGGTCATCCCAGCCGGCGGCGGGCCCGAGCAGGAGATCGTGAAGTTCGAGCGCCGCACCTGGGCGTTCGTAAGAGCGTCGTGGTCGCCCGACGGGGGACGGCTGGCCTTCTCCGGCCGGCCAGACCCCGAAGGTCCTCTCCGGATAGGTTTGATACCGGTTCACGGCGGCGAGCCGGAATGGCTAACCGCACCTGAGCCCCACTTCGTGGGAGACGTAACGCCCGCGTTTTCCCCCGATGGCTCGCAGCTCGCGTTCGTACGGTGCGAAGGAGCGACATCCGGACTCAACGTTTTCGGGCTTTCGCTATCGGCGAAATACCGGCCGATCGGCAGCCCTCGACAACTGACCAGTTTTGATCGCGTAGCTCTCGCTCCAGCATGGATGCCGGAGGGGGAAGACGTCCTTTTCGTCGGGGAGCGCGGGCCAGGACAGGAAGGTCTCTGGTCTGTTCGGGCCACCGGGTCTCAAGCGCCTCGACTCCTCTGGCGGCACGCCAACCTTGTCCCAGATGGCCTGCCTGGCATCTGGACAGCCGCCCTCGCGGTGGGCGACAACGCAGGCGGCCGTCTTCAGATCGCGTACTCCGTCGAAAGCCACAGCCCCGGGCCGGATATCTACAAGGTAGATCTTGTGGGTCCTGGGAAAGGTACGTCGATTCCGCTCATTCAGACGACGAATACTGACGTAGGGGCCGTTCATTCGCCCGACGGCCGCCGCATTGCGTACGTTTCTGGCAGTCGAACGCGCGAAATCTGGATCTCCGACGCGGACGGCGGCAATAGACAGCGGCTCACGAATCTTGGATCACGCGTGATCAGCCCGCTAAGGTGGTCCCTGGACGGTCGCAAAATCCTTTTCCACTCAAGGGCCGCCGGACCAGCAGCCATCCACGTCATGGATGTAGAAAGCAGGCGAATCGATCGCTTGACGGATGGTGGCGCCGATGACAACCTTCCCGCGTGGTCGCGTGACGGCCGGTCGATCTATTTTGTTTCAAACCGAACTGGAGATTGGGCCATCTGGAAGATGGGGGCGAACGGAGAAGAGCCGAAGTTGGCCTTGGATCGGCATGCCCTTACGATCGAGGAATCGTTGGACCGCCGAATGCTGTACTTCAATGACCTGACCGGCAACATTTGGCGTTTTCCTTTGATCGGGAAACAGAACCAACCCTCAATTGCGGTCCGGGGCGCCAGCCCGCATTTGCCCGGATTTCGGATTGCTCAGTCCGGCGCCTACTTCGTTTCCCCGGCAGGCATGCTCATGCGTTACGACCCTCACCAGGAGCGGTTTCACGATGTCTTTCGCGTCGAGGGCGAGCTCTCAAGCGTGCATCCCGAGGAAACCTCTGTCCTTCTCACCGTGCGGCCCCCAGTCGAGAGCGACCTGAAGATGCTTAGGGAGTGAGCAGCTCTCGCAGTCGTTCTTTCCGTGTTCCCAGATCCGCCAGAGTGTAACGTCGCAGGGTCGAAAGGAACGCTCTTTGCGCCTCGCCCAACAGGGACTTCAGGTCGCAGGCCAGCGCGATGGGACAGGTATTTGTCGCCGGGTCGAAACACTCCACAAGGTTCATGTGCGGTTCCATCTGTTCCACGAGACGCCCCAGGTTGATCTCCTCCGGCGGCTTCGCCAGCAACAGGCCCCCGCCTCGCCCGCGCGTCGACGCGACGTAGCCGAGTCCGACGAGACGTTGAACAACCTTCATCAGGTGATTCCTAGAGATGCCGTAGGAGGCCGCAATCTGTTGAATCGTGCATCGCCCATCCTCGCGCAGGCGCAGATAGAGCAACACTCGGAGCGCGTAGTCGGAATGGAGCGTCAGATGCATTAGTCCTTTTCAGCATGGCTGTCGGAGGTCTTTTCCCGCCACCTTCCAAAAAAAAAATCCACAGATTGCCCAAAAACGGATTCAGTACGGTTAGCATCTAAAGATGCATTCTGAATACTCTTTACAGGCCGAGCCGCCTGTCGTCAGCGCATCAAGCATTGCGATCGTGAAGGCGACAGCCCCCGTGGTCGCGCAGAACGCGGTCACGATCACTAGCCGCTTCTACCAACTCATGTTCGAAGGCGACCCGCAGGTGCGGCGCTTCTTCAACCAAGCCCACCAACATGCGGGCTCGCAACAGCGCGCCCTCGCCGGCGCGGTTTGCGCCTACGCCGCCAACATCGACAACCTGGGCGCGCTCGGACCCGCCGTCGAGCTGATCGCCCAGAAGCATTGCTCCCTCGGCATCCAACCAAAGCATTATCCAATTGTCGGCAAACACCTGCTGGCGGCAGTCAAGGATGTACTGGGAGACCCTGTCACCGACGAAGTGCTCGCCGCTTGGGGAGAGGCCTACGGATTGCTCGCCCACATTCTGATCCAGCGCGAGGCGGAGATTTACAGGGAGCAGGAACAGGCGAGGGGCGGCTGGAACGGCTACCGCACCTTTGTCGTTGACCGTAAGCAGCCTGAATCCAGCATCATCACGTCCTTCTACCTGAAGCCGGCTGACGGCGGCGCCCTGCCCGCTTTTCGCGCCGGACAGTACATCACCGTCAAGGTTGACGTCCCCGGCGTTGAGATCTCGCCGCGCAACTACAGCCTTTCGGACCGGCCGGGGGCAGGGCACTTTCGCATCAGCGTGAAACGCGAGCCCGCAATCGAGCCCCAGGCGGCGCCGGGCGTCGTCTCGAACTTCCTCCACGACCACGTGCAGGTGGGAGACAGCATCGAGGTCGGTCCCCCGTGCGGTGAATTCACGCTGCCCGACGAGCGCGAGCTTGCCGATGGCGAGCCGGTCGTGCTGATTTCGGGCGGAGTCGGAATCACGCCTCTGCACTCCATGCTGAGAACGCTGGCGAGCCGACAGGTCAGCAACCCCGTCTACTTCATCCACGGCGCGCGCAACAGCTCCACGCGCGCTATGGCGGAGGAGGTGCGGCTGGCGGCCAAGGAATTGCCCAGCTTCCAAGCCCATGTGCGCTTTGATTCGCCCTTGCCAGGCGACCTGGAGGGCAAGCTTTGCGACAGCACCGGGCTCATCGACGGCCGATTGCTTGACGATCTGCTTCCGGACAACCGGGGCCGATTCTTCGTGTGCGGCCCGAAGCCGTTCATGGCGTCCGTGATTGGCGAATTACGAAATCGTCGCACGCCGGAAGAGCGCATCCGCTATGAGTTCTTTGGTCCGAAGGCGGAGCTTGCGTAGATCGTGCGCCCAAGCGCCGGGACCGTTGTGGTTTACCGGCGCTTGGGACGTCACGGCCTTCTCGATTGGCGGGGGCGCCTACTGATCCAGAATCGTCTCCTGGTAGCTGATGGCGCTTTCCACGTCGTAGAAGCGGCGGAAGTCGTAGCGGGCGATGCGCACGTCCACGCGCGAAGTTGGCGCATCGAGCCTGCTCGACAAAAGGTAAAGCCAGGTCCTTTCGATCGCGTCCTCGAGATAGATATCGTCCTCCACCAGCTTACGGGTCATGGTCTGCGTGGAGCCCGGGGCCAGCACCGGCCCCGCCCGCAGCGCGCGCGACTCCCAACGCACCCAAACGTCAGTTTCCGGGTCCAGCCAGAGGCGGTGCTCAAATAGCGCCGGAGCGGCCCGCGGGGCCATGCGCAACGCTTCAGCGGTGGGACGAGCCAGCAGGCCCTGGCCGTCATCAAGCATGACCAGCTCGTAGTCGTCGGACTCCAGCATCGTCAGCGCGAACGTCTGGCGCTCCTCTCTACCCCCGGCGCCCGCATACAAGTGCCAGCCGGGAATCGAGAGCCCGCGATCCTCCTGGTCCGCGCGCTCGTCGGCGATCTTCTCCAGCAGGCGTTCGAGCTCGCGCTTGCGTTTCTCGATATCGCGCTTTTTCGGTTTCTTGCCGTTAATGGCCAGCATCTCCTGGATCTCCATGCCGTCGATCCAGGCGACTGAATGTTTTTCGGTCCGGCGCCTCCCGACCTTACCGTCGCCGCGGACGTGCTCCTGCACGCGGTCCTCGAAAAAGACGTAGCGATGCAGCCCGGAGGCGTTCTCGGTCTCGGCCTCGATGGCGGCCTCGAGCAGATCGTAGGCGTCGAGATCGGCGTCGTCCGCCAGGAGGGCGGGCGCCAGAAAAACCATACAGGTGAGCGCGCAGGCGCTGCGGACAATCATCAGCAGCCTCGTTGCTTTGCAGTATACAGGCAGGACCCGTTAGTCCACGTACAGAAACTCGTTGGAGCTCAGCAGCATGTGGACCAAGCTCTCCGCGGCCAGCCAGCGGGAGTCAGCAGACGAGGCGTTGGCGCGTTCATACAACCCGCGTTGCGCTTGCAACTGCTCGACGGCCAATGCAATCTCCTCCTGCGAAGGCTCGCGCGCGAACAGCAAACCGTAAACCTGCCGGGTCAGCGGTCCGGCGTCCCACGTTCCGCCCGCCGCCTCGCTCGCCCTTCGGGCTGCCGCGCGCGCGTTGTCCATCACGATCTCGCCGTTCATCATCGTCAGCGATTGCAGCGGCGTCGCCGACGGCGTACGGCGGTTGCAGGTGGTGTCGATATTGGGAAAGTCAAACACGGACAGGAACGTCGAAGACCACGTCCGCCGGGCCGTGAGGTAGACGCTGCGCCGCGTCGTTTCGGCGATCTGCAAACCGTCGGGCCTGGCCGTCAGAGCGACCGGCGGGCCGCCCAGGGAGGTATCCAGCCGTCCGGCGACGGCCAGGATCGAATCCCGCAGCGCTTCGGCCTCCAACCGCCGCAGGGGCATGCGCCACAACAGGCTGTTGGCGGGATCCTCAGTCTCGGCAAGCTCGCCGCGGTCGTTGTCATTGCGATTCGAGGACTGCCGGTAGGTCGACGAAAGCATGATCAGCTTGTGCAGCCGCTTCGCTTTCCAGCCGTTTTTTACGAAATCCACCGCCAGCCAGTCCAATAGCTCCGGGTGGGACGGATCAGCGCCCATCTCGCCGAAATTGTCAGGCGTGGCGACAATGCCGGTCCCGAAATGATGCTGCCAGATGCGGTTGACGATCACGCGCGCCGTCAGCGGATGCTCCGGGCTGGTCATCCACTCCGCCAGGGCCAGCCGATAGCCGCTGGTCGGACCGACGCGGTTGGGCGAGGGCTCGGCGTTGCAGTCATCGCCTTCGGCGCAGAGCACCGACAGGAAGCCCGGCGTCACGCGCGGGCCGGGCGAGTCCGCGCTGCCTCGCTGCAGCAGCCGCATCACCGGCGTCTCCTCGCCGCCGTCCCACAAGGCGCGGAGCGGATGCAGCTCACGACGAAATCCCTTCCAGGTCTCGGCTTCTTTGCTGAGGCCGGCGACGGTTCCGGCGTCCTGGACGCTCAGTGCGGCGTAAATCTCGCCGTCGGCGATTTTGCCCAGATCCCCGAACTTGGCGACCAGGTATTTCTGCACGTCATCGCGCTTCTTGGCCTCGACGCCGAGCGCCGCCTTCAGGTCGGCCCGAATCGGCTCCGGCGCCAATTCCAGCTTGGCGTTGAGCAGCTTGGCGCGGTACGGCGCCAGCAGTTCCTCAATGCGCTCGTCGAGCTTGGCGAGCTCGGCGTCGACGCTCTTGTTGTGCTCTTCGATGGCTGCGCGCTCGGGCTCGGCGACCGTGTACATCTTGCGATTCTTGGGCTGAATCCAGTCTGATGGATTGTAGGCGGCCGAGAAGATCGACAGGAAGCGGTAGTAGTCGCGCTGCGGGATCGGGTCGAACTTGTGGGTGTGGCAGCGCGCGCAGCTCAATGTCACTCCCATCGAGCTGGCTGAGACCTTGTCAATCATCGCGAACAGCGCTTCATACCGGTCGAACGGGCGGTCGGAGATATCTTCGTCGGTCGCGTCAAGCTGGGTGCGCAGATAGCCTGTCGCGACCAATGCCTCCAGCATCTCGGGCGTATGCTCAGAGGCGTTGCGGAAGTCGTAGAGCTCGTCGCCCGCCAGTTGCTCGGTCAGGAAGCGGTCCCACGGCTTGTCCTTGTTGAACGAATCAATCACGTAGTCGCGATAGCGCCACACGCCCGGCGCCAAGCTCACGGTGTGAGCCTGAAAATCCTTGCCGGTGGTGTCCACATAGCCGGCCGCATCAAGCCAGAAGCGTCCCCAGCGCTGGCCGTAGTTGGTCGAAGCCAGCAGGCGGTCCAGCAGTCGTTCGTAGGCGTCCGACCGCGAGTCATTCAGGAATTCAGCCGCCTGCTCGGGAGTCGGCGGCAAGCCCCACAGGTCGAAGTAGGCGCGGCGCAGCAGCGTGCGTTTGGAGGCCTCCGCAGCCAAGCCCAGGCCGTGCCCTTTAAGCTTGGCCAGCACGAAGGCGTCGATCGGCGTGCGAACGCGCTTGGCGTCCTTTACGCGCGGCTGCGCGACGGCGATCGGTTTCTGAAACGCCCAAGGCCGGCGGTCCTCAGCGGTAATCGTCGGGGCCTCGGCATCCGTGAAGGCGCGGTCGAGGGTATTGCCCACATCCACGTAGTCCGCAAAGCCGCCCTGGTCGATCCAGGCGCGAATCAAGTCAATCTCGGCGCCGCTTAAAGGCTCGCCGACGCCCTTCGGCGGCATCGCGCCGCGCTGGAGCTGCCGCACCAGGATGCTCTTGTCGGAGTAATTCTCCTCGACGACGGGCCCGTGAACGCCGCCTCGCAATATGGCGGGCAGCGAACGCAGGTCCAGCCCCGATTGCGGCGAGGTTT
>CAYOPA010000298.1:0-6936 GCA_964405625.1 uncultured Bryobacterales bacterium | reverse complement strand
GGCGCCGCGCCCCGGTACTGCACCGAGACGCTGATCATATCCACCGAAATCTCGGGAAAAACCTCGGTCAGGATGGCCCTTTCGGTGACGCCGGGAATGCCCACGGCGGCGAACAAGCCGGCGCCGACGATCACCACCATCAGGAGGTTGGCGACGACGCCGTTTCGGGCGAACCAATCGATGAGTCCGTGCATAGTGAGCTCTCTTCCGAACGCCTCCTACGTCCGCCCGGCGCCCTTCGGGGCCGGCTCCTCCAGGATGCGCACTTCCATGCCGCTGACGGCCGCTTCCAGCGTGGAGGTGCAGACGCGATCACCGGCCTTCAGGCCGCCGCTGATGAGCACGCGGTCGCGCTCGGCGCGCAGCACGGTCACCTCGCGAAATTCAATGCGGTTGTCCGGGCTCACGGCGATGACCGTGTTCGCCCCCCGCATGGCGGTGCGCGGCAGCTCGATGGCGCTGACCGTCTTGCCGGCGATCTCGGCCTGCACGAACATGCCGACGGCCAACGGGGGGCGGCCCGACCGGCCCGCTTGCGCGTAGGGATCTTTCACCTGGGCGACGGCATGGATCATGCGGGTGCTGGGGTCGATCTCACCCTCGGTGCGGACGATTGAGCCGGTCCAAGAGTAGCTCTGACCGGCAAAGTCGGCCCGCAGCGTGACCGCCGGACCAGAGGCGGATTGGGTGTCGTCGGCGTCGCGGTAGGCCATCGGCAGGTCAACGTAGGCGAGCTGGTCGTCGGCGAGCGGCAAGCGAACCTCGGCCACATCCACCGAATACAACGTGGCCACCGCCTGCCCGCGCGCCACATACTGGCCTAGATCCACGCTCTTCTGCCGCACGCGGCCGTCGAAAGGCGCCCGTACGATGGTGCGCTCCAGGTCGAACTGAGCCTGATCCAGGCTGGCCTCGGCGGACGCCAGCGCGGCGTTGGCTTCCGCGAGTTGCGGCTCGCGCATCACCAGCGGGCTTGGTTCGCCCTCGCCCAGGTCAGCCCATTCGCGGCGGGCCACTGCGGCCTCCTGTTCTTCCGTCGCGACGCGCAGCTTCATCTGCGCCACGGCGGCGCGGGCCCGCACGACGGCGAGCTCGTACTCCCGCGTGTCGATGCGGAGCAACTGCTCGTCTTTGCGGAAGAAACCGCCCGCAATCAGCGACGGCGAGATCTCCATCACACGCCCGGATACCTCCGGCACAAGCTGCGACTCCGTGCGCGGCGCCACCATGCCCTCGGCGTGGACGGTCAGGCGGACCGCCCGCGGCTTGGCCTCAATCACGCGCACCAGAGGGCGCTGAACCTCCGGCTCCTTGGTCTCCGGCGCCGGCTTGGAGTCGACCATCACCTTGGCGGCATAGCCGCCGCCGCCAATGACCAACACCGGCAGCACGATCATCAAAATTATGCGGAGCGCCTTCATAGCTTTTCCCTCGCTGCGTCCTGGGTCCCGCCGGCGGCTTGCGATGCCGCCGTCATCGAAAAACTCCCGCCCAGGGCCAGATGCAAGTCCACTCGGTTATCCAAACGCGCCCGCCGCAGGCTCAGCAAATTGCTCTCGGAAGTGATCGCCGTTCGTTGCGCCTGCAAGACGGTAATGATGTCGCTCAGGCCCGAGCGGTAGCGTTGCTCGGCGAGGTCCTGGGCCGCCAGCGCCTGGCGAACGGCTTGCTCGAGATTGGATTCCTGATTGGCGAGGAAGGCGTCAGCGGCCATCGATATCTCGACCTCCAGGTAGGCCCGCAGAATCGCGTTTTCATAAAGCGCCGCGGCTTCGTGGGCTCGAGCCTCGTTCTGCGAGACTGTCGCCTTGAGGAGCCCGTTGTTGAACAACGGTTGCGTGAATCCCGAGATCAGGTTCCAGACCAGCAGATCGCCGCTGAGGATGTTCTGAAACTGGTTAGTCGTGGTGCCCAGCGCAGTCGTTAAGTTGAAGCTCGGCCGCAAGTCGGCGCGCGACTGCACGATCTGAGCGTCCGCCGCGAGCAGCCGACGCTCGGCGGCCGTCAAGTCGGGACGCCGGTGGACGAGCTCGGAGGGCAGCCCGCCCGGGATGCCCGTCGGGCACCTGGGCAGGTCCTCGGCCAACGCGTATTCTCCGGCCGGATAGGCCCCCATCAAAATCTCAAGCTGGCGCACGGAGGCGTCAAGCTGCTGCTTGCGCTGATCGACCAGCGCCTCGGCGTTGTGCACCTCGGTGAGCGCCAGCCGCAAATCCAGCGAAGAGCGCACGCCGCCTTCGAATCGGGCGCGAACGCGGTCCGACGAAACCTGGTAGCTTTCCAGGCTGGCTCGGGCGAGTTGCAACTGCCGCTGCGCCTCCAGGGCCGAGAACCACGCCTTAGCGGTCTGGCCCGTCAGCGACAGCCGGGCCGCGCGCAGATCGGTTTCCACGGCCTGAAGCTCCGCGCCGGCGGCCAGCTTGCCGGCGTGGACCTTGCCCCACACGTCCGGCTCCCAGCCGACGTTGAGGGACAGCCCGATCTGCGTGAAGACGCTGCGCAGGACGGCGTCCCGCCCCCCGCCCGGAATCGGCAACCCGATGAAATTGAGGCGTTGCCGGTTGCGGTCCAGGCCGATCTGGGCCGAAGGCAGCGCCGCCGCGCCGGCGATGCGGGCTTGCTGGCGCGCCGCGTCGATGCGGTAGGCCGCCGCCGTCAAGTCCTTGTTGCGCTCCAGCGAATGTCGGATGGCTTGGTCCAGACCGGGGTCGGTGAAATACTCCCACCAGTCGCCTTGCGGCTCGTCAGCGGTGACGTCGCCGCCCTTCCAGGCCTGCGGGGCCTCAACCAGGAAAGTGCGAGCGGGGCGATCCAGCGATCGCGCGCAGCCCGCCAATACAACCGTCAGAACAAGTGCGATCCGAAATCTCATACCAGTCGCCTCAAGTTTCACTGCACCGCCTCAAGCTGTTCTCCAACCTGCTCGCCGGGGAGCTTCTCCGTGATTCCCGAACGCATGCCGGCCGCGCAGAAACCCACCAGCCGATTGACGGCCGCCTCGGTGTCTCCGGGGTTGCACAGACCGCCCGAAAAGCGCTTCAATCGTTCGCTCTCCATCAACGTATGGATCATTGCGCCCACCGCGAAATGGAGCCTCCAGGCGAGCTCCTCCGGCGCCAACCCGGGCAAGGCCCTGGCGACGGCGACGCGGAATCGCTCCACCAGCTCGCGGAACAGGTCGTCAAACGTCTCTTCCAGCGCGCTGGAGCGTTCGGCGTAGATCCTGCCGCACACCCGCATGAACTGCGGGCCGCGCTCGTGCTCGGCGTACAGACGCAGTGCCGGCTCGATCAACGCCCGCAGTACCGCCTCCAGGGCGAGCGTCCCGTCGCCGGCGGCGCGTTCGGCTTCGCCGAGCATCCGCAAACGCGCCTCATTGACCGGCCGAATCCGCCGCTCAAACACCTTCTGCACCAGCCCTTCCTTGGAGCCGAAGTGGTAATGCACGGCCGCAAGATTGACCTCGGCCGCGGCGGTGATCTCGCGCAGCGAGACGGCGTCAATCCCGCGTTCGGTGATGAGCTTTTCCGCGGCGTCAAGGATTTGTTCTTTAGTGGGGACGGACATCAAATTGTGGTGGCGGGAGCGGCGGGGTTTTCTGTCAAACGTATGTTTGAATCGTACGTTCGGAGGATAGCATCTGTTCCGCGCCTCCGCAAACACTTCGACACCCAATATGTCGTGCGGGCGCGATCGGCCCGCAAAACCCGACACGAGCGCCGAAAAAAGTTTCGACTGCTACCGGCGAGGCGCGAATGGTAAACTTCCCGGCAATGCTCCGAGCCGCCCTTCTATTGCTCATCAGCGCTTGCACCGCCTCCGCCCAGGACCCCTACGCCCGACTGCTGCAAGACTCCGTCGCGCCGGGAACGTTCCGGACGGCCATCGGCGTCAACCGCGCCGGGACGGCCGTCCCGGCGCTGCTCAGCGAGACGGACCTGGACTACGCCACGCCGAAGACGCGGGTGCTACTGGTCGCCGGGTTGGACGGCTCGTCCGAGCGGGTGGACGACGCGATGGCCGCCTGGCGCTGGTTCCATTCGCCGGCCGGAGAGCGGTGGCGCAAAAATTTCGCGCTGTCGATCGTGCCGGTCGGCAATCCCCACGGCTGGCACGAGAAGACCGGTGCGTCCAACGGGGTCGGCGGCGATCCCCCCGGCGCCTACCCGCCCGAGGAGCCATCGTACGTGTCGGAGAAGAACCCGGAGGCGCAGTACCTGTGGCGCTGGATCGGCATGCACGCTCCGGATCTGGTTGTCGTCCTTCAGAAGAGCCCGGCGCTAGCGGAGGCTCTGTCAACGGGCAAACCCTCCGGAACGGGCTCCATCCCGGCGCTGACCCATTCTGGACACGGCGAATTCCTGCAAGAGATCCTGAAGAAAGCCGCGCGCAAGCCGTCGCCCGCGCGGCGCGAGATTCAGCGCCGCCTGGACCGCAAGCCCGTCGAGGTCGCCTCGCAACTCGAAAAGTTCTACGGTCACGCGCTCGACAGCGTGGTCTACATTCCCACGGTGGCGCTGATCGGCCGCCTGCGCCTGGACGGGCTAACCAACAATCGCAGCCGGCTCGCCAACATGCAGCGCATCGTTCAACCGTATGTCGAGGGCAAGCCGACGCTCGAAAACGCCACCAGCAGCCACCTGCCCGGTCATTTGATCTTCACGGAGCTGTTTCGGCTCACCAAGGACCAGCGCTACCTGGATCTGGCGCGCCGGGCCGCGGACCTGGGCTTCAACGACGACGGCTCGATGCGCGAGTCCATGCCGTACCACAACGAGATGAGCGACTCGTTCTTCATGGGTTGCGCGATTCTGGCCGAGGTTGGCGCGTTGACGGGGGAGCGGCGATATTTGGAGATGGCCTTGCGGCATCTGCGCTTCATGGAGGCGCTCGACCTGCGCGACGACGGGCTCTACCGGCACTCGCCGCTGGACGAAGCCGCCTGGGGACGCGGCAACGGCTTTCCTGCCCTGGGATTGGCTTGGAGCCTGAGCGCGATCCCCGAGAACGATCCCATTTTCCAGCCGTTCCTGAAAGCTTTCCAGCGGCACATGGCCGCCCTCCCGCCGCACCAGGACCGCACCGGCGCTTGGCATCAGGTGATCGACCGCCCCGAAAGCTACCGGGAGCTGACGGCGACCTCGATGATCGGGTTTGCCATGGCGCGGGGCCTGCGGCGCGGCTGGCTGCGAGGGACGGAGTACGAGAAGGCGGTTGCGCGCGCCTGGTACGCGGTCAAGACACGGACGGCCGCCAACGGCGAGCTCGTTGATGTCTGTACCGGCACCGGCAAACAGCCCGACCTGCGCAGCTATTATGACCGCGCCGCCGTCTTGGGCAAGGACGACCGGGGCGGCGCGATGGCGATGCTGTTCGCCGTGGAGATGGCGGCCAAGCCGTAGCGGGCCGAGCGCGGCAGTGGCCGCGTGCGGCATCCTGTTGTGTTGGTTGCATCTCACCCAGACGAGCTCGCCCGGCGTTGCCTGGATGAGCTGATTCATGCGGGAAACTGGCGCCCGGCGGCCCAGACCCTCGTGGACGCGGCGATTTCGACGGATGAGCCGGTCGCGGCCGCCGCCTCGCGGGCGCTGTTTCGCAATGTGGTCGAGCCGTTGGCCGACAGCTTTGAGCCGCGCCACAGCGAGACCTACCGCGATTTCTTTTCCTGGGTGATCGAAGCGGTGCGGCGCCGGCCCGGCTTCGAAGCGCTCGACCAAGGTGTCAACGTCACGGGGCCGGGCTCCTTCGACGGCGTTGCTCGACAGGTCAAGCGAATTGTCGTCCCCTCGCGGGTGACCCTGGGCGCCGATATCGCCGTGGTCAGCGTGATCCTGGCGGGCTTGCTGGAAAGGTTTCCGGAGGCCGACATCTTCTTCGCGGGCGGCCCTAAGAACACTGACCTGTTTGTCGACACGCCCCGGCTGCACCCGCTCGCCGCTCCCTACCCGCGCGGCGGCCTGCTGCGGCAACGTCTGGCAGTGTGGCCGGAGCTGCTGGCGCTGGTGAACGGGCTTCGCGACGGCCTGGACCCCGGCGAGTTGCTGGCGGTGGATCCGGACTCGCGGATGACGCAGCTCGGGCTGTTGCCCTTGGGACCGGCGAACGAGCTCCGGTTGGTCTACGACAGCCGCGCCTTCGGCGGAACCGGAAGCAAACCGCTTGCCGAGCTGACGGCGGACTGGCTAGCCGAGGTCTTGGGCGAAGCGCCGAAGAAGCCGCGCCCGTGGACGAGCTTCCAACCGACGAAGACAATCGAAGGCCCGGTGGCGGCGGTGAGCTTCGGTCTGGGCGGCAATCCGGCCAAGCGCGTCAATGAAGCGTTCGAGCGTGAGGCGCTGGAGCTGCTGCACGGCCGCGGCTACCGCGTGGTGCTCGACAGCGGCTTTGGCGACGAAGAGCGGGCGCTGGTTGAGCCGCTGGTCGGGCTGGTGCAAGCCGCCGGAGGCTTGGTGCATCAGGGCTCGTTTCGATCCTTTGGCGAGCTCGTCGCCGGCGCGGACCTGTTTGTCGGCTACGATTCGTCGTTCGGACATTTGGCGGCGGCGATGGGCGTGCGCGGCGTGACCGTTTTTGCCGGGGCCGTCTCCGAGCGAATGCGCCAGCGCTGGGCTCCCAGCGGGCGCGCCGCCTCGACGGTGATCGCGGTCGGCGAGGGCGAACCGGCGGCGGCGGTTCTGGCCCGATTGGAGCGGGCTCTGCCGTGAGAGTCGCGCTCGATGCGACCTACGCCCTCAGCGCCGAGCCGACCGGCATCGCCGTCTACTCGCGGCGGCTGATTGAGGAACTCGCCGCGCTGCGTCCCGACGACCAATTTCTGCTCTGCTACCGCAGCAATCGTTGGTGGCAGGCCCTGCGGACGCCGCCGCCGGCCCCAAACTGCTCCCGCGCGCCGCTGCCGATGGGGCGCCGCGCGGATGTTTTCCACGGCCTGAACCA
>CAYOPA010000297.1:6285-6963 GCA_964405625.1 uncultured Bryobacterales bacterium | reverse complement strand
GGAGACGAAAGCCTTCCTGGCAACGCGGCCCAACCGCTTCAAATATATGTTTTGGTGAAACGATATGCTAGAACGAAGTTCCTGGCGGTTTGACGAGCAGTTCTGTTCACGGATCGTTGATTCCGTGAGGGGTCGGAGAAAAAAGTCGGCCTTTCAGATGCATTATTATAGTCACTAATTCGGACAAGGGATCCTTTGCGTGCTAGCCTTGCCGCACTAGCGCGCCGTGGACGCGCCGTCCATGTCGTCACCACAACTCGCCACCACAAAGGGCGCGTCTACACCTCCCACCTGCTGCGCCGTTCCTACCGCCAAGACGGCAAGGTCAAAAACGAAACTCTCGGCAACCTCTCCCACCTGCCCGTCAACGTCATCGAGCTCATCCGCCAGGCCCTTCGCGGTGAAACTCTGGTCCCCGCCCCAGCCCCGAACGCGACCGCTGCGTGGCGCTGATCGCTGCTCAAAACCGAGCGGGCGCGCAAGCTGGGCTCGATCCAAGCCGAAGCGCGGCTGGACGGCATTTTCGTGCTGCGCGCCTGCGCGCCCGCCGACGTCCTCGACGCCGCCGGGACGGTCCGCGCCCACAAGCGTTTGGCGGCGGTGGAGCGGGCTTTCGGTGTTTGAAGACGGTCGATCCGCACGTGCGTCCGATCTACCATCGGCTGGAGCGGCGGGTGC
>CAYOPA010000297.1:0-6275 GCA_964405625.1 uncultured Bryobacterales bacterium | reverse complement strand
CCTGCTGTGTATGCTGGCGTATTCCGTCGAGTGGCGCATGCGACAGGCCTTGGCGCCGTTGTTGTTCGCCGAAGACGACCTCGTTAACGCCGCTCCGAGGCGCGGCATCGCCGGTCGCGCCGGCCCAGCCGTCGGCCGGCGCCGAGCGCAACGCGGCTGGCAACCCGTGCACCGCTTCCGCGGGTTGCCGGCCCATCTGGCGACGCTGACGACGACCACGATCCAGCCTCAGGCCGGCCTGCCCACGTTCGACCAGCTCACCGTCCCCACGCCGCTGCAGAAGCAAGTCTTCGAGCTGCTCGACGTGAATCTCCGGCTGTAGTCAGAACTGATACGCCGCCTTTTGCGCGATTCGCTTGAAAACACGGATACTTACGCTCACACTCGAGCGGAAGTTCGGGTTAAAGTCGAAAAACCGTACGGTCCCGGGCGAGCTCCCGCTCGCCCCTACGGTGCTACGCTGGAAGCCGTACGAGTATCGAGAATCCTAATGCCCAGCCGTCGCCGTGAATTCCTCAAAGGCCTCTCCAATCTGCCCCTGGCGGGCGGCCTGTTTGCCTGTGGCGGCGGAGCCCCGTCCGCCGCCAAGGGCGCCGGCCGCGACTACTTTTCCGAGCTCGGCGTCAAGCCCATCATCAACGGCGCCGGAGTCTACACCATGTTTACCGGCTCGCTGATGCAGCCGGAGGTGTTGGAGGTGATCCAACAGACCTCCAAGCATTTTGTGCGCCTCGACGAGCTCCACGATCGGGTCGGCGAACGCATCGCCGCGCTGGTGGGATCTGAAGCCGCGATGGTCTCCTCGGGCTGCTTTGGCGCGATGACCTGCGGCACGGCCGCCTGCATCACCGGAACCGACGCGGCCAAGATCAAACAGATTCCTGACCTGACCGGCATGAAGAGCGAGGTGATCGTCCAAAGATCGCATCGCTTCCTCTACGACCACGCCGTGCGCAACTGCGGCGTCAAGATGATTGAGGTGGAGACGACCCAGGAGCTCGAAGCGGCAGTTAGTGAAAAGACGGCCATGATGTGGTTCCTTAACAAGCGCGACCCGGACGGGCAGATCAAGCACGAGGAGTTCGTGGCGCTGGGCAAGAAGCACGGCGTCCCGACCATGAACGACTGCGCAGCCGACGTGCCGCCGGTTGAAAACCTAACCAAGTACAACAAGATGGGCTACGACTTGGTGGCGTTCTCCGGCGGCAAGGGCATCTGCGGGCCGCAGAGCGCCGGGCTGTTGTTCGGCCGCAAGGACCTCATCGCGGCCGCCCGGCTGAACACCTATCCCAACAGCGACGCCCTTGGCCGCGGCCTGAAGGTGAACAAGGAAG
Organism: uncultured Bryobacterales bacterium; assembly: GCA_964405625.1. Taxonomy (GTDB): domain Bacteria; phylum Acidobacteriota; class Terriglobia; order Bryobacterales; family UBA6623; genus RI-231. Next base: position 4,941 of record CAYOPA010000297.1, on the reverse strand, counting down.
AGATCGTCGGCATGTGGGTCGCCCTGGAAAACTACCTCAAGCGCGACCATGCCGCCGAGTGGAAGGAGTGGGAGCGACGTATCGCGTTCATCGACGAAAAGGTCTCCGCCGTCAAAGGCGTCACGACCGAGGCGTTCCTGCCGGTGATCGCCAACCAGATCCCGCACCTAAAGGTGAGCTGGGATGAGGCCGTGCTGCCGATCACGGCCAACGACGTCAAGCAGAAGCTGCGCGACGGCGACCCCTCCATCGAGCTGGCGCCGGGCGGCCGGAACCTGGAGATCGCCTCCTGGATGCTGCAAGACGGCGAGGCGGAGATTGTGGCCGATCGGCTGGCGGCCATCCTCGCCGCGGTTTGACCATCGGCGGGCCGCGGCGCCCGCGATTCAGGCTAAACTATGGAGGCGTACCGATGAGCCAGCTCACGCTGCCCTTCGACTCGCTGGAGGACGCCTTCCGGCGAGCATTTCGCGAGATCCAGCCTCGGCTGTCGCCTCCCCGGTTTGACATCCGCTTCTACCCCTACGCCAACCTCGACTCGCGCATTCGGCTCGAAGAAGGGCACCGCAGCATCCGCGTGCGCCTGAGCGACCAGCTTGAGCACGCCCCGCGTTCCGTGCAGGAGGCGCTGGCGCACGTCCTACTGTCCAAGCTCTATCGCAAGCCCGCCGCTCCCGCGCGGGAGCAGGCGTACCGCAGCTTCATCAACCGCGCCGAGGTTCGCCGCCGGGCCCTGGAGGTCCGCCGTAGCCGGGGCCGCAAGCTGCTCAAGCCCCCCGAGGGCGGCTGCTACAACCTGGATTCGATCTTCGACGACCTCAATCAACGCTACTTCGAGGGGGCGATGCGCAAGCCTCGGCTGGGCTGGAGCGTGCGGGTCTCGCGCCGGCTGCTCGGGCACTACGATCCGGCGCACGACGCCATCGTCATCAGCCGGATCTTTGATACGCCGGAGATGCCGCAGTACGTGCTGGAGTACGTGGTCTACCACGAAATGCTCCATCTGAAGCATCCGGTCGAGTACGGCGGCGCACGGCGCTGCGTCCATTCGGCGGCGTTCAAGCTCGATGAGCGGCGGTTCCCGCGCTTCGCCGAGGCGAACCGGCACCTTCAGCGGCTGTAGGGGCGGGTGGAAGCCCGCCCAGGCCCGCAGGCTTTCGGGGCTCAACTGGTTTTGGGCGGGCCGCCGGCCGCCCTTACGCCGTCTCCATCAGCTCTGTTGCGATAAGATGGGCTTTGCGGGCGCAACGCCCGGAAATTGAGGCGCATCGCATTGGAAGCATCGGAAATCTGTCGCGGCGAGCTCGACATCGTCGTTCCTTGGGAAGAAGTCCAGGCTGAGTCGGAAAAGGCTCTGAAGTCGTTTAGGACGCAGGTGCGTATTCCTGGATTCCGACCCGGTAAGGCGCCGGACTCGGTCATCAAGATGCGCTACGCCCAGGAGCTGCGCTCGGAGGTGATCGAAAAGCTCATCGACCGGCACTTCTGGAAGGAAGCCAAGGAGCAGGACTTCAACGTCATCGGCACGCCCCGGATCAAGGACATCGAGTTCGCTGACGAGCAGGACTTCAAGTTCCACGCCGAGTTCGAGATCATCCCCGACTTTGAGCTCATGGACTACCGGCGCCTGCAAGTGCCCTTCGTCGAGCCCGAAGTGACCGACGAGGAGATCAACGACGAGGTCGAGCGGCTGCGCGAGCGGCACTCCACGTTCAAGAACCTCGACCCGCGCCCGCTCGAAGACGGCGACACAGCCGTGCTGTCGCTTCGCAGCGAGGAAGTTGAAGGCGCCCCGGCGATCAACCAGGAAGAGACGACTCTCGAGATCGGCGCGGAAGAGACTTTTGAGGCCTTCACCAACGCCCTGCGCGGCAAGAGTCCCGGCGAATCGGCTGATTTTAGCGTCACCTATCCCGATGACTTTGGCAACGCGGATCTGGCCGGCAAGATCATCCCGTTCCACGCCGAGATCAAGGGCATCCGCGTGAAGGAGCTCCCCGAGGCGGACGACGAGTTCGCCGCCGATGTGGGCGACTTCCAAACGCTTGACGAGCTAAAGGCCCGCATCCGCGAGGAGATCGGGACCCAAAAGCGCCGGCAGGCCATTGAGAAAGCAAAGGACAAGATCGTCGACCTGCTGGTGGACAGGCACGGCTTCCCCGTTCCGGACCTGCTGGTGGACCAGCAAGTGCGCTCGCGTCTGGAGCGCACGGCGCGGATGTTCGTCGCCCAGGGCGTGGATCTGGATCAGGTGGACATCGACTGGAAGCGGCTGGCCGAAGAACAGCGGCCACGAGCCATTCGCGACGTAAAGGCGGGGCTGCTGCTGGAGCGCATCGCCGAGGTGGAGGCCATCGAGGTCGACGCCGCCGACGTGGACGCCGAAGTCCAACGTTATGCTCAGCGCAACCGCCTGTCGCAGGCCGCCGCCCGCAAACAGCTCGCCGAAGACGGCACGCTCGATCAGATCGAGTCGCACCTGGCGAACGAAAAGGTGATGGCCTTCCTGTTCGACGAGTCCGAAAAAGTCGATCCTCCCGCTGAGGAGCCCGACGCCGAAATCGGCGGTGACTCGGCATCCGGCGGCGATGCGGCCGTGGAGGCTTCAGCCGAGCCGGCGCCCGCCAAGCCCGAAGCTTAGAGGCTCTCGGATCTCGAAGGAAATCTTATGTCCCAACAATTCCAGCCGCCGATTCCTTACAACCAGCTTGTGCCGATGGTCGTTGAGCAGACCAGTCGCGGCGAGCGCGCTTACGACATCTATTCGCGTCTGCTGCGCGACAACATCATCTTCATCGGCTTCCCGATTGACGATGTGCTGGCCAATCTCATCACGGCGCAGTTGTTGTTCCTGGAAGCCGAGAACCCCGAGCGCGACATCTGGCTCTACATCAACTCGCCGGGCGGCTCGATCACGGCCGGGATGGCGATCTATGACACGATGCAGTTCGTGCGGCCCGACATCACCACGGTGTGTCTTGGGCAGGCGGCGTCGATGGCCGCGGTGCTGATGGCGGCCGGCGCCAAGGGCAAGCGCTATGCGCTGCCGAACTCGCGCTTCCTGCTGCACCAGCCCTCCATGAGTGGCTTGGCCGGCCAGGCGACCGATATCGACATCCATGCGAGAGAGATTCTGCGCATGCGCGAGCGGCTCAATCAGATCCTGTCCGACTGCACTGGTCAGACGGTGGATAAGATCAACCACGACGTGGAACGCGACTTCATCCTGGAAGCCGATCAAGCCAAGGACTACGGTCTCGTCGACGAGATCATCCACAAGAAGACGCAGACCAGCTAGGGAGTGCGGCGCGTTGGCGCCGGACAGCGGTTGACTGGATGCGCGCCCTTGTCCGGCGCGGGAGACCCCTGTACATCTCGGGGGCCCGGCCAGGGTCCCTCGCTAACATACGATAGGCGGAGGCAAGACGATGAGCGGCCCATCCAAGGCTTTATCTTCGACGCTCGGAACGAAAGCGATAGTCGCGGTGACCGGTGCGCTGCTGGCATTTTTCGTGCTGGGCCACATGGCGGGGAATCTTCAGATTTTCCTCGGCCAGGACGCCGTAAACAGCTATGCCGCGGGCTTGAAAGCGATGCCCGGGCCGCTGTGGGTGGCGCGGCTGGGGCTGCTGGCGGCTCTGATCCTGCATATCGTGGGTAATTCGAAGCTGCGCGCACGCAATCAGGCCGCCCGTCCCCAGGCTTACGCCGTCAAGAAGCCGATCGACTCGACCCTCTACTCGCGCACGATGCTGCTGAGCGGCATGGTCCTGTTGGCGTTCATCGTCTACCACCTGGCCCACCTCACCCTCGGGCTGATCCATCCTGAATATTACTCGCTGACCGACGCCGAGGGCCGCCACGACGTCTTCTCGATGACCGTGCTCGGCTTCCAGCAGCCGCTGGTAGCCGCCGCGTATCTGGCTGCGATGGCTTTGCTGTTCATGCACTTGGCGCACGGCGTGGCGAGCCTCTTCCAGACCTTCGGGCTGCGGGCGATGCAGTGGCGGCAGGCCATCGATCTGGGCGGCCGGCTGTTCGCCATCGTGGTTGTGCTGGGCAACGTGGCGATGGTCGTGGCGTGCTTGACGGGGCTGATCCAGCCGGCGCAGGGGGAGTTCTAGATGTCCGTCGACGTGAACCTCGATTCCAAGATTCCTTCCGGGCCGCTGGAGTTGAAGTGGGAGCGACACCGTCGCGAGATGAAGCTGGTCAGCCCGGCCAACAAACGCAAATTCAAGGTGATCGTGGTGGGCACGGGATTGGCCGGAGCTTCGGCGGCGGCGACCCTCTCTGAGCTTGGCTACGAGGTGGACGCCTTCTGCTTCCAGGACAGTCCGCGCCGGGCGCATTCGATCGCGGCCCAGGGTGGCATCAACGCCGCCAAGAACTACCCCAACGACGGCGACTCCATCGGCCGGCTCTTCTACGACACCATTAAGGGCGGCGACTTCCGCAGCCGTGAGGCCAACGTCTACCGGCTGGCGGAGGTCTCCAACAGCATCATCGACCAGTGCGCCGCGCAAGGCGTGCCGTTCGCTCGCGAGTACGGCGGCCTGCTGTCCAACCGCTCCTTCGGCGGCGCGCAGGTGTCGCGCACGTTCTACGCCCGGGGTCAGACAGGCCAGCAGTTGCTGCTGGGCGCCTACCAGGCTCTCGAAAAGCAAGTGGACAAGGGCGCGGTGCGGATGCACACGCGGCACGAGATGCTCGAAGTGGTCGTGAAAAACGGTCGCGCCGCCGGCATTATCACCCGCGACCTGATCTCGGGCAAGATTGAACGCTGGTCGGGCCACGCCGTGCTGCTCTGCACCGGCGGCTACGGCAACGTCTTTTTCCTATCGACCAACGCGATGGGCTGCAACGTCACCGCCGCCTGGCGCGCCCACCGGCAGGGGGCCCTGTTCGCCAACCCCTGCTACACCCAGATCCACCCGACCT
>CAYOPA010000296.1:0-6965 GCA_964405625.1 uncultured Bryobacterales bacterium | reverse complement strand
CGATGTCGGGATAGGCGTCACTGCTAACCTTCGCCGCCTGCCCGATGCGGATGTACTGCACGTCCACCTGGTTCAGCGTCGCTTCCAGGACCATCTCGTCGAGATTGACAATGCGCATGAAGAGGGCGCCGGGGTAGATCTGGTCCCCTTCGGCCGCTTGCTGGAACTGGCCGCCGCCTTTGTACATCGGCTCAATCACGACCAAGCCGCTGACCGGAGCCGCGATCGTCATGCGATCAAAGTCGCGAAGGTGGCGCTCCAGGTGCAGCGTCTGCTCTTCCACTCCAATCCGCAGGGCGCGGAGCTCGGCCTGGTGCTTCTTGGCCTGCATTTTGCGCTCTTCTTCAAGCTGAAGCCAAGCGGCTTCGTTTTCCTGCGCCACATTCTTGAGCACCTCGGCTTCGATTTCCGAGCGCACGGGAGCCGTTCGCAGGTCGAGCTTGGCTTTTTCATACTCAGCCTTGGCCGTAATGGCCGCTTGTCGGCTGGTTTCCCGCTCCAGCAGGATGTCGGCCTCGCGCTTGGAGACGGCGGCTTCGTCCTGCACGACTCGCGACTGCACGTCGTCGATGTGGTCTTCCAGCCACTTGAGCTCAAACTTCGCCACGATATCGCCCGCTTTCACCATCGATCCGGGCTCGGCCAAGGTCATGAGCGTCAGCGAGCTGCTGCCGGCGTCGCGCGGTCCGCGCATCCGAGGCGAGGTGATGGCGGCGTAGTTGGTGGCGGTGATGGCGCCGCCGACCCGCAGCTTTTTCTCCAGCGCGCCGGTATCAACCTTGACCGTGTTGGCGACATCGACCGGGCCTGTCGGACCGCCGATCTTGACGTCGTTATTCAGCGCCCACAGGGCCGCGCCGCCCAAAACGCCAACGATGAACAGCCACGCCCCCCAGTTGCGCTCGGTTGGGGGCTCCTCCGGCTCCGGCGGCGAGGGAACCGGCTCGGGTTGCGGCGCGGCGGGTCGGATGGGCTCGGGCAGGCTGGGGGCTCCTCCGAAAAAGATCCCTGTGGGCTGTGCGTCTGGCGCGGTCATGGCGTGTTGATTCAGTTCGCTACGATAGCAAACGGTCTATCGACAATGGAGACGAGGGCGCGAACCGTTCTGGTTACGGTTTCTCCGCGGAGTCCTCCGGAAATACAACGCCGCCCGAGCCGTGGTGTACACTAAACCTCTTCTGTAGGTTCGCGTTCAGGCGTTTAAAACGCTGTAACGAACGCGGCCTCTACCGTTTCCACCGATCGAATCACGAAGGAGCAATCCCCTATGGCCTATACCCTGCCCGACCTGCCTTACGCCCTCAACGCCCTCGAGCCCCACATCGACGCGCGGACCATGGAGATCCACCACGGCAAACATCACGCCGCCTACATCGCCAAAGTCAACGCCGCCCTTCAAGGCCATGGCGACCTCGCCTCCCACTCCATTGACGACCTGATGCGGAACTTGAGCAAGGTTCCCGACGGCATCAAGGGCGCCGTTCGCAACAACGGCGGAGGACACTCCAACCACTCCTTGTTCTGGACCGTCATGAGCCCCAACGGCGGCGGCGCCCCTTCGGGCGACTTGGCCGACGCCATCAACGCCGCCTGCGGCTCGTTCGACGAATTCAAGAAGCAATTCGGCGACGCAGCGGCCAATCGCTTCGGCTCCGGCTGGGCTTGGCTGAGTGTCGACGGCGGCAAGGTGGTGGTTGAATCGACCCCCAACCAGGACACCCCGCTGATGGAAGGCCGCACGCCGATCCTCGGCCTGGACGTCTGGGAGCACGCCTACTACCTCAACTACCAGAACCGCCGTCCGGACTACATCTCGGCCTTTTGGAACGTCGTGAATTGGGACGAAGTGGCGAAGCGGTTTGCGGCTGCGCAGTGAACAGTGAGCTGTAAACAGTGAGCTGTAGGGCGCCCCGTTTCGGCGGGGCGCCCTTTCTTGTGGCGCACGGCTGCGCCGTGCGCCACAAGTTGGCAAACCGGCTATGCTATGCCCCAATGGACCGACGCAGCTTCCTCTCAGCCGCCGGTGCGGCGTCCCTGCTCAGCGCCGGCGCTCGGGCGCAATCTACCGGCGCCGAGCGGCCCCCCAACATCCTCTATCTGCTGTTTGACAAGTGCCGACGCGACGCCTTCAACTGCTATGGCCTGCGCGAGACGAGCACGCCCAACATTGACCGCCTGGCCTCCGAGGGCGTCCGCTTCAACAACTGCTACGTGCCGCAGGCGCTGTGCGGACCGGCGCGCGCCTCCATCCTGACCGGCAGTTATCCCCATTGGCACGGGCTGCGTCGCAACGTCTATCCCGTCAAGCCCAGCACGCTGCCCAGCAACTACCAGGAAGCGATCCCCGACCCTTGGCGCGACACACGCTTCAACCTCATCGACAACTGGGCTTTCTACCTCAACGCCGGCGGCTACCGAACCGGCCACATCGGTAAATGGCACCTGGGGCCGCTCAATCCGGGCTTTTTCGACTACTGGAAAGGCTTCAACTCCATGCTGCGGCACTGGGTGGGCGAGCCGTACAACTCCCGCTACCGGCCCGATATCCACACCGACCAGGGCATCCGCTTCATTGAGGAAGGCCAGGGTTCCGAGGAACCCTGGATGCTCTATCAGGCCTACTACACGCCCCACGAGCCCCTCGACCCGCCCAAGCAATTCCTGGAGCCCTATCAGGACGAAGAGCACCCCGGCTACTGGGGCAACGTCTCGGCGCTGGATTGGAACGTCGGCCGGATCCTCGAAGCCTTGGAGCGCACCGGACAGCTCGACAACACGTTCATCATCCTGGGTACCGAGCACGGCCGCACTTGGCGCGATCGGCCCGGCACGGCTGAAGGCATGTGCATCGCCTATGACGAGGTGGCGCGCGTCCCGCTGATCCTGCGCTACCCCAAGCGTTTGCCCCAGGGCAAGGTCTGGGAGTCCGGCGTCAGCCTGGTGGATCTGATGCCGACCATCATGGACGCGGCCGGCGTTGATCCGCTGGTTGGCACGGTCGAAGTCGAGGCCCGGCGGCCCTTCCTGCACGGCCGCAGCTTGTTCAAGGCGCTTGACGGGCCGGACCGCTGGGAACAGCCCGTCGTCATCCAGAACCTGCCGCAGGCGGCCATCGACGGCTCGTTTTACGAAGAGCGGGCCATTCGCTGGGAGCGCTGGAAGCTCATCCTGAGGCGGTTTGACAACCGGCCCGAGCTGCGCCCCGGCGAGCTCTACGACATCGAGGCGGACCCCGAGGAGGACCGCAACGTTTACGCCGCCAGGCCCGAGATCGTGCGTGATATGGCCCACCGGCTGTCAGCCTTCGGCGAGCGGACCGAGGACGCGTTGTCGGTGCGTTTGGGCCGCTGGGCTATGGGCTAGCGGACCTGCTCCGAGCCTTCGTTCGCGGCCTGTCCCACCGCGAAGCGGATCTGGCCGGTCTGGTTGGCGAAGAAGTGGCGGAGCGGCGCGGAGTCCTCCGACGTCGGCGGGCCAATCGGGTCGGCGTTGATGCTATAGGTGTCGCCGTAGCCCCGCACGCGGAACTGATAGGACAGCTTGCTGCCGGTGGCGATGTCGCGCGGGATGAGGCTGGCGCTCTCCTGAGACGGCTCTTGGTCGCGAAAAGGCGGCGGGCCGAGCTCATAGAGTTGCTTGGCGTAGCGCCGGTACTTCGCCCGGTACGCCTCCTGCGCCTCGACAAGCTCCTGGACGGTCCGCAGCGCGAACTTGTCGCGCGCGTCGATCTGCGGGCCTCCAAACTTCTCCTGGTAGACCCACCAGCCGTAGCCGACCGCCACGACGAGGACGAGGATGGTGAAGATTTTCTGCACGAGCGATGGATCCTGCCTGAGGCGCCGGTCGCAGACGCCCGTTCGGGGAACACGGGCCGCGCTTTTTACGTTACGCGATGGAAGGTTGGGAATGCACCCCCAATTCAGCAAGCCCTCGCGACGGGCGCCGCTGGCTCCGCCTGGCGGTTTGTTCGGTCTACACTGAAATTTGACCGTAGGAAAATTCGAGCAAGCCAAAGCCATCATCGACTTCCCCGAGGTCGAGCGCGGTATTTCCCGCTTCTGGAAGCACAACGGCATCTTCGAGAAAAGCCTCGAAATTCGGCGCGGACAACCCCAGTTCACCTTCTACGAAGGCCCGCCCACCGCCAACGGCCTGCCGCACAACGGCCACGTCCTCACGCGCGCATTCAAGGACGTGTTTTTGCGCTACAGAACCATGCGCGGCTACTATGTCCCTCGCAAGGCCGGCTGGGACACCCACGGCCTGCCGGTCGAGGTCGAAGTCGAAAAAGAGCTCGGCATCCACGGCAAGGAAGCCATCGAGCAGTTCGGCGTCGAGGAGTTTATCAAGCGCTGCCTCGCCTCGGTCTTCCGCTACACCCAGGAGTGGGAGACGATGACCGAAAAGATCGGCTTCTGGGTCGATCTCAAGGACGCCTACGTCACCTACCACAAGAGCTACGTGGAGAGCGTCTGGTGGGCGCTTTCCGAGCTCTTCAAGAAGGACCTGCTCTACCGCGGCCACAAGATCGTGTGGTGGTGGCCTCAAGGCGGTACGGCGCTGTCGGCCGGCGAGGTCGGCCAGGGCTACAAGACTGTCGACGATCCCTCGGTTTACGTCAAAATGCCGTTCGTGGACGAGCCCGAGCTGGCGATGCTCGTCTGGACGACCACTCCCTGGACGCTGCCTTCCAATCAATACGTCGCCGTCCGCCCCAAGTACGACTACGTGGAAGTGCTCGACGAAGAGCACGGCCGTCTGATCGTCGCTTCGGCGCTGCGCGAGACCATCGCCGCCAAGCTCGGCCGCGACCTGCCGGTCCAACGGGAATTCAAGGGCGACGCGCTGTTGGGCCGCCGCTACCGGCCGCCGTTTGACTACTTCTATCCGCGGTACAAGGATCTGGAGGCCGTCGGGCGCACGGGCGACCGCTTCCCCGCCCTGTGGCGCGTGCTCGCGGCCGATTTCGTGGAGCTTGAGTCCGGCACGGGCTTGGTGCACGAGGCACCGGCGTTCGGCGAGGTTGACTACGAGCTCCACCGCAATACCATCGCCGCCTACACGAACGCCGACGAGATCCCTCTGCTGTGCCCGGTCGGCCCGGACGGCAAGTTCGACGCGACAGTGCCCGACGTGGAAGGCCAGTTCGTCAAGGACGCCGACAAGCCGTTAGCCCGGCTGCTGGCCGAGCGCGGCGTTTTAGTCCACCGCGAGCAGTATCGCCACGAGTACCCCTTCTGCTGGCGCGCTGACGATGATCCGCTGATCCAATACGCCCGGCCGGCTTGGTTCATCAAGACCACGGCCCGCAACAAAGAGGTTCTCGCCAATAACGACCAGATCCAGTGGCTGCCCGAGCACATCGGTACGGGCCGTTTTGGCGACTTCCTGCGCAACAACGTGGACTGGGCGCTGTCCCGCGAGCGCTTTTGGGGCACCCCGCTCAACATCTGGATCAACGACGAGACCGGCGCCATGCAGGCGCCCGCCTCCGTGGACGAGATTCTCCAGAAAAACCCGCAAGCCTTCGACCACTGGCACAAATCCAAGCAGGCCAACCCGGAACTGTCCGATCACCTGATGGTCCACAAGCCCTGGATCGACGAGGTGACCTGGACGGAGCCGGGCGAGCCGGGCGTTTACCGCCGCGTGCCGGAAGTGATTGACTGCTGGTTTGACTCCGGCTGCGTGCCGTTCGCGCAGTGGGGCTTCCCGCACCAGAACGCGGACAAATTCCGATCGGCGTTCCCGGCGGACTACATCACCGAGGCGATCGACCAGACGCGCGGCTGGTTCTACTCGCAGCTCATGGTCTCCACGCTCGTATTCGATGAGGAGTGCCAGCGGCGCGTCGGCCTCGACCCGGTGCGTCCCTACCCGCACCCTTACAAAACCTGCATCGTGCTGGGTCACGTGACCGACCCGTCGGGCAAAAAGGAGTCGAAGTCCAAGGGCAATTACACTCCGCCGGACGCCGTCTTTGACCGGGTCGCTCAGGAGTTCGCCGTCGTCACAGCCGAGCAGTGCGGCGTGCCGGGACAACACGGCCGCGCGCAGATCGCCCGCGAAGACCTCGAAGCGCTCGACCTGAATCCCGGCGCGGAGATGAAGGTCTACTGCCAGACAGATCCGGCCTGCTCGCTGATCCTGGAGATCCATCCGGGCAAAGGGATGCCTCGGCGCGTGATCGTGTTGGATGATGCCGACCGGATCGCGCTCAACGCCAAGGTTAACGCCAAGGGACGCGACATCAGCCCCAACGAAGTGATGTGGCTGAGCTCCGACGAGCGGGTGCTGGTGGAGAGCCCCATCCCCGCCGCTCCCGGCGCCGACGCCTTTCGCTGGCTGTTCCTGGCGGGCAATCCGCCGTGGTCCCAGAAGCGCCATTCGCTGGGCTTCGTGCGGACGATCCAAAAAGAATTCCCGCTGAAGCTACGGAACGTTTATTCGTTCTTGACGATCTACGCCAACATTGACGGCTTCGACCCGGCCGTCCACGCCGGACGGCCCACGGCCGAGCGCACGGTGTTGGATCGCTGGATCCTCTCCGAGCTGGCGCTCACCACCCGCGCCGTTCGCGAGCACATGGACGCCTACCGCGCCTACGAGGCCGCCCAGGCGCTCAACGTCTTCGTCGACGGCCTGTCGAACTGGTACGTTCGCCGCAGCCGGGCGCGCTTTTGGAAAGCCGGGTTTGACGCCGACAAGCAGGACGCCTACGCCACGCTCTACGCTTGCCTGACCACCGTCATCGAGCTCGCAGCGCCGTTCACGCCGTTCTCCGCCGAAGAGATCTATCAGAACCTGGTGCGGCGGGTGGATCCGAGCGCTCCCGAAAGCGTCCACCTGCGCGACGTGCCGCAAGAGCGAGCCGAGGAGATCGACCAGGAGCTGTCGGAAAACATGGCGGCGGTGCGCAACATCGTCTCGCTTGGGCTGCGCGTGCGCACCGAGCACAAGATCAA
>CAYOPA010000295.1:4755-6966 GCA_964405625.1 uncultured Bryobacterales bacterium | reverse complement strand
CGACGTGCATGGTCATCTGCGTGGAGTTGGGGCCGGGGATCAGGTTGGTGGCGCCGATGAGGTCGAGGAAACGTTGACGGGAGATCCACTTGCGCCGCTCAGCGAACTCGTCGTCCATCAAGGCGATGTGCGCCGCCGGGCCGCCGAAGGCCACCGTTCCCAGCCGAAGGAAGCGGACGGCGATCTCTGCCAGCATCGAAGAGCTCATGGACGCGCTCGCTCGATTTCCCCGCGCGCCCAGCGCGCGGCCTCCAGGAACAGATAGGCGTCAACGGAGTAAGCAAGATAGCGGACGCCCTCGCCTAGCCACAGCGCGGCTTCGTCGGGGTTTTTGGCGAAACAGCCGACCGTCACGCCGCGTTCGCGAGCCGAGCGCACGATCGAGCGCAACGCCTCCAACACGCTTGGATGGGTCACCTCGCCCGGAACGCCCAGCGTCTGCGAGAGGTCGTACGGTCCCAGGAACGCCACATCGACGCCGTCCACCGACAAGATGCCGTCGATTTCGCGCAAGGCCCCTTGAGCTTCGATGTGGAGCACGATCAGCGTATCGTCGGCGGCCTCGCGGCGCAGCTCTTCGACGGGCAACGAGCCGTAGCGGCCGGCGCGCACGAACGGGTTGAACCCGCGCTCGCCCCGCGGGGCGAAGCGAACGGCGCGGACGGCGCGCTCTGCGTCGTTCGCCGTGGCGATTTGGGGGATGTGGAGCCCGACGGCGCCCAGGTCGAGCGCTTCCAGGATGCGGCCGGGGTCGTTTTCGCGCACCCGCACCAACGGCGCCACGCCGGCGACGGTGGCGGCCCGAATCAAGTGGCCGACCTGCTCGCCCGACAGCGCCGAATGCTCGCAGTCGATGATGGCGATCTCAAAACCGGCCAACCCCAGAGCTTCCACCAGCTCCGGGGATTGGGTTTCGACAAAAGGGCCGGTCAGGAACGCCTTCTCGGCCAGCTTCGCCTTGGCGCTGATCCGCAGCATCGGATCGCGCCGGCTACTTCGTTTCCGGCTGGACGACTTCCAGCCCGGCTTCCTTCCAGGCCGTGATGCCGCCGATCTCGATCGGCTGGCCGTAACCGGCGTCGCGCAGTGTATCCGCCGCTCGGGACGCCCGGCCGCCGACCTTGCAATAGGTAACGATCGGCTGATCCTTGGGCACTTCGGCCAAGCGCGCTTCGAGCTCGTCGATCGGAATGTTCACCGCGCCGGCGATCTGGCCTTCTTCCACAAGCTCCTCGGGCCGGCGCACGTCGAGCAGAAAGATCTTCTCGCCCGCGTCCAGGCGCGCCTTCACGGCCGCCGGGTCCATCTGGGTGACTTGGGCGACCTCGACGGGCTCGTGCTGCGCCGGAGCTTCGGCCGCCGGGGGAGTCGCCTGTTCGGCGCCACCGCAAGCGGCCAACGCCAATGAAACCGCCAACGCCACGTTCCGGAAATGCTTGTTCATGTCGATTTGCCTCTAGCGCCGATTATAGCGAGCCGTTTTTTTCCGCGTTGCGCTGCAGATATTCCAGGAACTCAGCGCCCGTCCGGTCCAGCGTCTTCTTACGGTCCAGCAGGATGCCGACCGGACGGATCAGACCTTCCGCCTCAATGGGGATCGAGCGGAGGCGGCCCTCGGCCACCTCCTGCCGCACCGTCCGTTCGGGCAGGATGCTGACGCCCTGGTTGATCGACAGCGCTTCCTTAATCATCTGGATGTTGTCGAACTCCAGCGCCACCTCGCGCTGCACCTGATGCTCGCGCAGGAAGCGGTCGATCGCGCGACGGATCTGCAAGCCTCGGTCAAAGCTGATGAAGTCGGTCCGCGCCAGATCCTGCGGCAGGATCTGGCTCTTGCCGGCCAAAGGGTGGTTGGGGTGGCAGACCAGCGCCATCTTCTCCATGCGCCAATCGATCACCCGCAACTGCCGCGTCGGCTGCGGGTAGCTCACCAGCCCCATGTCGGCGCGCCCCTCCTCCATCGCCTGGTAGATCTTGTCGGGCCGCATGTAATCCAGGTGAATGGTGGCGCCGGGACGCTCGCGCTCGAACTCTTCCTTGAACCGAGCCATCTCGGAAAGCCCGATCGAGTAGATGGACAGTACCCGGACGTCGCCGCTCGAGTCGCCGCGCAGCTCGCCCAGCCGGTCCTCGAGCTCGTCAAACCGGCGTACGATCTCGCGGCAGGCGTCCAGGCAGAGCCGTCCTGGAGCCGTCAGGCTCAACGGCCGT
>CAYOPA010000295.1:0-4745 GCA_964405625.1 uncultured Bryobacterales bacterium | reverse complement strand
CAACCAAATCGAAGCCGCAGTAGCGCTCCAGGCTCTTCAGGCTTTGGCTGGCGGCCGATTGGCTGATCTGGTTGAGCTCGGCGGCCTCGGAGATGCTGTGCGTCTGCGCAATGTCTCGGAACATTCGAAGATGAGCGATTGTTATGTGGTCCAAATTATAAGACCGCCTTATGATATAGAACTGAGAATAACGCAATTGAAGCAGTTGCGGCAACCGGCCGGCGCCGGTTGCTAGGCTGGTGGGGGAGAGCGGGTTCAACCTCATGGCTACAGATCGATTTCAGGGCAAAACAGTGCTGGTCACCGGCGCCGCCACCGGCATCGGCAAGGCGATTGCCGTGCGCTTCGCTTCAGAAGGCGCTAACGTCGCCGCGAACTACCTCAACCAAGCGGAGGAAGTGCAAGACACCCTGGCCCAGTGCCGAGCGGCCTACGGGCGCGCCGGCGCCGAAGGCGCGGCGGCGGCGTTCCAGGCGGATGTCTCCAACGAGGAGCAGGTGGGCGCGATGGTCAAGGCGGCGGTCGAGACCTTCGGACGCCTGGACATCCTCGTCAACAACGCCGGCGTGCAAACGCCTTCGGCCTCGCATGAGACCGAAATGGAAACGTTCGACTGGGTGCTGAACGTGAATTTGCGCGGGTCGTTCTTGTGCGCCCGCGCCGCCATCGCCCACTTTTTGGAGCGCGGCGGCGGCGGCGTGGTGCTCAACAATTCGAGCGTCCACGAGATCATCCCCAAGCCCCAATACGCCAGCTACTCGATCTCCAAGGGCGGTATGGAGAACATGACGCGCACCCTGGCTCTGGAGTACGCCCATGAAGGTATCCGCGTTAACGCGGTCGGGCCGGGTGCGATCGTCACGCCCATCAACGACGCCTGGATTCATGACCCCGAAAAGCGCGTCGCCGTCGAGAGCCGCATTCCGATGGGCCGAGCCGGCGCGCCGGAGGAGATCGCGGCCGTCTTTGCGTTCCTGGCCTCCGACGAGGCCTCGTACATTACGGGCCAGACGATCTTCGCTTGCGGCGGGCTGACGTTGTTTCCTGAATATCGCGGGAACTGGGCTTCGGGATAGATCGTCGTCGCTAGCGCATGACGCCACGCCAGCGCGCGATCCGTTCCGGGCTGACCTCGAGGCGATAGGCCAGCAGGCAAAGCTGGTTCGACCAAGTCGTGCGTAGCACCCCCAGCCGCCGCCAGCGACGCGCCGAAGTGACGGCGTCGGCCTCGGCGATGGCGATGCGGCCCAGCCGCTGGAGCCTGCGAACCAGCTCGTAGTCTTCCAGGATCGGGGCGTTGGGAAATCCGCCCGCCTTCTCAAAGACCTCGCGGCGCACGAAGATCGCTTGGTCGCCGTAGGGCAGCCCAAAGAGGCGGCAGCGGCGCTTGACCATCCACTCCACCATCGCCATCAAGAAGCCGCCTTCATCGAGCCGAAATTGGAAAGCGCCGGCGGCAACACCCTGCCTCGCCAGAGTCTCGGCCACATGGCGCGGAAAATCCGGCGGCAACACGGTATCGGCGTGCAGAAACAACAGCGTGTCCCCGGCGGCGGCGCGGGCGCCGGCGTTCTGCTGGGAGCCCCGTCCGCGCTCTCCGACCAGCGTCCTGGCGCCGGCCGCGGCGGCCGCCTCAACCGTGCCGTCCGCACTGCCGCCGTCGGCCACGATCACCTCATCCACGCCGGAAGCTAGCGCGCGCCGAACCGTCTCGGCGATTCGTTCGCGCTCGTTGAGCGTGGGGATGATGACCGACAGTCGCACCGAGCCTCGGTCGAATTGTCGCAAACGGCGGCGGCGGTCAGCGCCGCCAACGCAGGATCTTCACGAACAGGTTCTTGACGAACGGAGTCAAGCGCGTGCGGTTGTAGGCGTCGGCGGCCTTTTTCACCACTTCGGACTGCGTTGGGTAAGGGTGGATCGTCTTGGCGATCGTCCCCAGCCCCACGCCCGCCGCCATGGCCTGCGTGAGCTGCGAGATCGTCTCCCCGGCGTGCCGCGAGACCAAGGTGGCGCCTAGAATCTCGTCTTTGCCGCGCTTGACGTGTATTTTCAGGAAGCCCTCGTCGTCGCCTTCCACGATGGCGCGGTCGACCGCGCTCATCTCAATGCGAAACGTGTCGATGGGAATGCCTTTTTCGACGGCCTCGTGCTCGTAGAGGCCGACGTGGGCGATCTCGGGGTCGGAGTAGGTGCACCACGGGATCGTCAGGGAGCTGGTCTTGCCGCGACCCCAGAACAGGGCGTTGCCGATGACGATGCGCGCCATGGCGTCGGCCGTATGGGTGAATTTGAAGGGGAAGCAGACGTCGCCGGCGGCGTAGATGTGGCGGTTGGCGGTTCGTAGGCCGTCGTCCACCTTCACGCCGCCGCGCTCGTCGAACTCCACGCCTGCTTGCTCTAGGCTCAAACCCTGCACGTTGGGCGCGCGGCCGACGCCGACGAGGATCTGGTCGACGCGCAGCTCGCCGCCGGAGTCGAGCTCCACCACCCGCTCGGCGCCTTCCACGCGGACCGCCGCGGCGCTGACGCCGCAGCGGATCTCCACGCCGTCCCGTCGCAGAGCCGACTGGACCAGCGCGGCGGCGTCGGGGTCCTCGCGGCCGAGGATGTGCGGACCCATCTCCAGCAGGGTGACCTCAGAGCCGAAGCGCCGAAACGCCTGCGACAGCTCCACCCCGATTGGCCCGCCGCCGATCACGGCCAGCCGCCGGGGCAGCTCCGTCAGCCCAAAAACCGTCTCGTTGGTCAGCGCCCCGGCTGCTTGCAAGCCTGGAATGGGCAGGTCGGCGGCGCGCGCGCCGGTAGCAATGCAGGCCTTGGAAAACTTCAGTGTTTGACCGCCGACCTCCACCGTGTTACGGCCCGTGAACCGGGCCTCGCCGAGGAACACGTCCACGCCCAGACCGGCGAAGCGCTCCACCGAATCGTGCTTGGCGATGCCGGCGCGCAACCGCCGCATCCGCTCCATCACGGCCGGGAAATCGACTTCGATCTCGCCGGCGATGCGCACGCCCAGCTCGCCGGCCTTGCGGGCCTCGGCGGCGGCGTGGGCGCAGCGCAGCAGGGCCTTGGAGGGAACGCAGCCGGTGTTGAGGCAGTCGCCGCCCATCAGGTCGCGCTCGATGAGGGCGACTTTCGCGCCGAGCCCCGCCGCTCCGGCCGCCGTCACCAGCCCGGCCGTGCCCGCGCCGATCACGACCATGTTGTAGCGGCCTAACGGCCTGGGGTTGACCCAGTCGGCGGGGTGCAGCTTGGCGGCGAGGTCGCGGTTGAATTTGTCGTCGGGACGGAGCGTCATTGCGGATCTCGTTGCACGTTGAGCGACCAGTCGTAGTCGAGCCACTCGACCTTCACGTTCTTATCGGCGTCCAGAGCCGCCGCCAGCTCCCGCGAATAACGCGCGGCATAGGCTAACACCGACCCCGCCGTCTGCTCAAAATCGCCGCCGTACCACTGGTAGAGGACCGTGAGCTTGGCGGTGTTCGTGGCCGGGTCGAAGGCGAACCAGGTTTCGTCGGAATGGGTGTAGCGGGCCTGATCCTCAAGCTGCTCCTCCAGCCGCTCCGCCACGTAGGCCTCATTGCGCAGCTTGGGACAGCCGATGGCGGCGCACACGACGGCAAAGTGAATGCGAGGCTCGGCGAAGTTGGGCCGAATCCATCCGTGCTCGATCTGGTTGAGGCTGTACCGCTTGCCCGCGACCTCCCAGCGCTCGGCCTCCCAGCGCTGGTCGCCGGGAATGGAGCGGATGGAATTGGTCGGCCAGTGGTCCAGGATCAGCTTGAGGGTAAAGGCGTTGTAGGCGTTGATCAATAGGGCGAGCTTCTGGTCGCGCCCCATCTCATCAAACGGCGCCTTGGCGATGTTGGCGAGATAGGCGTCCAGGTAGGCTTCGTTCGACTTCAGAGCGCTGTAATCGACCAGCCCGCGCTCATCGACGTGGGCTTTGAGCAGCTTGTTGTAGCCGGAGTGGTCCAGGTCCGGACCTCCGAACGTGCGCTCGTACGCTTCGCTGAGCTCAACCGGGGGCGGTCCGAACAGACCCTGCACGCGGTCGCGCTCGACGTAGGCGTACAGCGCTAAGCCGAACAGGAGCGCGGCGACGGCGGGCAGCGCGAAAGCCGATGAGCGGCGCTGCGTTTCCTTGGGCTGTTCTTCCTCGATCGGCTCCACCTTCGCCTGCTCATTGAGCTTTTTTCGCGCCAGCTTCGTTACATAGACCGTCACGGCGACCGTCGCCAGCAGGCCAGCCGCCAGCAGAATCCACTGCGCCAGGGGCTTTTCCGAGCCCGCGCCGCCGGCGGCTTGCAGCCCCTGGCCGGCCACGTGCCCCAGGTAAACGTAGAGGAACGTGCCGGGCAGGATGGTGACGGCGCTGGTGAGCCAGCAGGTCCAAAAGCCGATCGGCGTTAGCCCATAGAGGTAGTTCTGCAAATTAAACGGAACTGCCGGCGACAGCCGCAGCAGCGCCACGATCTTCCAGCCGCCTTCGGCGATGGCCCCGTCGATGGCGGCGAATTTCGGATTGGAACGGGCCATCTTTTCCACGCTCTCGCGGGCGAAGTAGCGCGAGATGAGGAAGGAAAGCGCCATCGCGATCATGGCGCCGGCCCACACCGAGGCCAGCCCCACGCCGAGCCCGAAAACGGCGCCGCCAACGAGCGTCAGCGCGGCGCCGGGCAAAAAGGCCGTCGCCCAGACGCCGTAAATCAGAGCGAAGATCGCCGGCCCCCAGAAACCGA
>CAYOPA010000294.1:774-6990 GCA_964405625.1 uncultured Bryobacterales bacterium | reverse complement strand
GCCCCGTTCCCCGATGGCGCCAGGGCTAACGCCGACCGGCCCGCCCGAGTCCCCGAGGGATAGCGGGCCAGGCGGCAAGTAGGGGAGGGCAGGGAAGGGGGGGCGAATAGCGGCGCGAGGGGCCACCGAAATAGAACACACAGCCCGAAGCGCCGCCGCCCCCCCGATGCCCGACCACCGAATGGGCGCCCACGCGGAGAAAAACAGCAGGCAGTGTGTTCGCTACCCACGCGAGGGGCGCCCATCTTGCCGGCGAGCCCGGATGGCCGTCCACTGTGGGTGCGCGTTGAGGGCGAAGCCGGAATTGGAGGCCGGAGCCGCGGGCGCGCCCGCCCCCGCCCCGGTGGCGTAGGCCCCGCGGAGCCACGGGGGCGGGGGCCAAGGCGCGCTGGGCGGCGGACCCGAGCAGTGTGCGTGCGCGTCCCTACGGAGGAAGGCCGAAGGGCGGGGCGGAGGGGGCCGGGCGCCCGCGAGTCCCCGAGCGGTGCGCCACGGCTGCCCGGAGCCGCGCCCGGACCTTCGCGTGCGCTCGCCGGCGCGTCTTGTTCCTTGTCAGTGAGCATCAGACTAACTTCTAAACGTCAGCGCGCGACCTTCGATTCTTCTCGTAATGAGCGCCCAACGTGGTCCTAAGGATTCCTTAATGTGTGTCTGCCGTTTTTTTCCGGAACTCTTAAACGCGCTTATAAATTTCAAGTTGCCATTCTTATAGGCGTCGACGCCTGAAGCGCCGCGCCGCGGCAACGGAGGCGTCCCACGCGGCCGGAGTGATCCGCGGCGCGGCGCTGGTCGCTAGTTGTGCGCAGAGAGTCCCCGAAGTCCCAACGCCGCGGCCCCGAGCGGGGTGGGCTGGGTGGGACGTCTCGGGGCCGCGGCGTTCGGGATCCTGGGCTCGGAGACTCGGTGCGGGATTTTCGGCGCTCCAGGATGCGCGAGGCGCGTCGAACGGCTGCTTGGGATAGGTAGGGGTGCGGCCCACGGCGCTGGGAACGCCGGGGGCCGCGGGTGTTCAACGGCGTCCGCGAAGCCATTGGCGCGGCGGCTGCGGATCGGAAAGGATTCGATCAATCATACAGAGTGGGACGTAGTCGTCCAACTCGAGCGCCTTGACCACGGCGACCTTGTTCAAGGGCGCGACGGCGGGCGGCTGCAGAGTTACGACGAGTCCGGCGCCGACTCGGCCCCGCAGCCGAACGAGGCAGCCGTCGGGGTGGCGCTTGTTCCAGGCGTCAGCCTGGGCGTAGGCGTCCATCACAGCGGGGGTCTTGCGGCGTGGTCGACGGCCGCGGCGACAGGCGTTCGGGAGGGGGGGGGCGCGAGTCGGGCGGCGATGGCGGGGTCTATGGGCGTGTTGGCGGCGAGGCATTCGCCAAAGTACGAGGCGTAGTCCTCGAGCGGCGCGGCGAGGCCGGGAGGGGAGGGTGCAGCGCGCGCGACGGGGGCGTGAATAATCGCCCAGACGAAGGACGCGAGGCATGCCTGGCGGTCGGGACGGCGGCCGGACGGTGCGCCAGCGTGGTCACGCAGGAGCCGCCCAGCGGCCCAGGCGTCAGTAACAGAGGCGGCAAGCGGCGGCCCCAGGGCATCGGTCGGGCGTTGGCGGTCCGTCGTGAGGAGGCCTTCGGCGAACCAGATGATGGCGAGGCCCTCGAAAAAAGGCGTGTGGGTGCTCATGGGTGGTTCCTTTCGTTGGCGTGAGCCGTTAGAGGCACGGCCGGGTGAAGAAAGCCGCCAGTGCTTGGACGTGGCCGGGGGGGGGCGGCGGGATTAAGCGGGCCGCGACGTCGGGATCGATCATATGGCCGGCTGCGAAGCACTGGCCGAAGTACTTGGCGAAGTCCTCGGGCGCGGCGTCGGCGGCCGGAGGCGACGGCCGGTGGGCCGGGATGGGGCGATGAAGGAGAGCGGAAGCGAAGCGCGCGAGGGCCACCTCGGCGTGATGGCGATGGGACTCGTGGTCCGGAAGCGCCGTGCGGAGGAGGGAGCCGCATTCCCAAGAGAGTTCGAGGGTAGGGGCGAAATTCTGGCCGAAGTGCTCGGTTGGTCGCATTCGGTTGTCGGTTAGGATGCCGTCGGCGAACCAGACGATTGCGAGGCTTTCGGTGCGGGGCGGGTGGAGCGACATTGGTTTCATCTCCTTGAGCGGTAGCGGCGGGATGAGGACCGCCATTCCAATGCTAGAACAGCACTACAATATGACACATGGAATAGGGTATGGTCGGTCGAGTGCGAGGGATAGGGGTTGTAGTAGGCCGAATCTTCGGCCGCGTCCTGGACCGCGCGCTTTACGATGGTTCGTTCCCGGGCGCTTAGTTGGGGCGGCAAGAGCGGCATCCGCATTAGTTGTCCCTTTCGGCGAAGGCGTCGACGAGGGGGGCGAAAGGGAGGACAGGGCGGATGCATGCGGGGTCGGCGCAGTCGGCCAGCGCGTCCCGCGCGATGGTCGCCATGGCGAAGGCCAGCTCGTAGTGGTCGTCGACGTCGGGGGAGACGTCGGTGGCGGCGATGGCGCGGAGCGCGTCATGCATGATGGCGTGGTCGCTCTTCATTGGATGCACCCTTCGTGATCAGAGAGGCGCGACGTGGCAGAGGTAGAGATCCTTCACGACGTCGGCTCCGAGTTTTTTGGTGAGGATTCGCCTGGCGCCTCGTTCCGAAGTCGCTATGACGGCGGAAGCGGCGCCGGTGTTGCGCGCAGCCGCGATGGCGGCCGCGCTGGCTCCGGCTCTGGAGTCGAATCGGTACATTGAGTAGGCGCGGGATGCGACTCGGTTTTTCATGCTGCGGACTCCTCGCCGGGAAGGTCCGTCTGGTCAGCGGTCGGCGGCGACGCCTGGCGGGGCGTCGCGGGCGGGATGGGCATGAGGCGCGCGGCATGCATCTGCGGGACGTAGCAGTTGCATCCGTCTGCACAAGTCGGGACGCCACGGCCGGTCATCATCCAGGCCCGCTGGACGAGGGACCGGAGCAAAGCGCCTTTACTGACGTTTACTGAGCGGGCCATCGCCTCGAGGTGGGCGTACTCGTCGCCGGCCAATAGGACGTTGAAGGGGTGCATTCGTTGCTTCGGCATACGCTAGTTCTCCCTAATTGTTCCACGTGGAACATTGTCGGAAGCGCCCCATGCGCTTCCATAAGGGTAGTGTAGCACAAGTCATCCGCATTGTCAACACATTTCTTGCACAGCTTTACGTCTGATAATAAAGATTATGTCCCATTCCGGCGCGAAGCTTGGGCGCGAGGCTGTCGAGCGCCGGCGGTCAGGCTGTGGAAACGGGGCCGGCGATAAGGGGCCCAGGAAGGCGCTGGGCGTGGGCACCGCGGAGTGCCAGAGCGTAGCGCTGTCCGGTTGCGAAATTGACGCCAGCGGCGGCCAGCACGGCATCCCAGTCGAGGGTGTTGCCCGTGTTTCCGAGCGAGCCGACGAAGCGGTATTGGGCCGGGGCAAGGTCAGCCGACGGCCCGAGGGGCTTGGCGAGGTATAGGCCGATGCGGGAGGCGTTGATTGAGACCGGCGTGGTGACCACGGTCTGGAGGTCCTGGGGCACGGCCAGCGTCCAGGTCATCGATGCGAAGGCCCCGACGCGGTAGGGGGCGACAAGGACGGCGGCGGCGGAGAAGCCGAACTGCAGGGCGGTGATGCGGTAGCGCAACCAGACTTGGCGGCCGGTCGGCGTGTAGTCGGCGCCGCGCTGCGAGGTCCATCGTTCGGCCGCGGCGATGCCGGTCCAATAGGTCTGCTGGGCGGCGGTCAGGCCGAACCAACCTCGGTTGGCGGCGCTGACCCTGGCCCGCGCTGCCAACTGCCTGGGCGTCTGCTTGTTGGTGGGACGGGATTTCGACCTTGCGACGCTGCCGGCGCGCCCGCGGGTGAAGGTGGTATTGCCGATGGCCCCTCGTGCGTCGGACACAATCGGGCCGTACGTGATGCGGGCCATCAGGCGACGACGCCGCCGAGCTCGAGGGCCGGCGATGCGTAGCCGTCGGCAGTCAGGGCGATGACTCGCCACCAGCTCATGAGGCCGGCCACCGGCGTAGTCAATGGCGGTGTCGTCGGGCATCAGTTGGCTGTCAAGGAAACGGAATCCGCGGGTCGGGGCGGTCGTGGCGCCGCTTGCGGAGGGCGCGGCGTAGACGACGGCGTAAATGCCTGGGGGGTAGGGGTCGAGGGGGAAGACCAACTCCATGGAGCCGACGGCGGCGTCAACAGTTATCCCGGACGGGATGGCCGGCCGGGTCGACGTCGGTGGGTTGGCTTGGAGCGCAAGGACGGCTTGATCCAGTTGGATGTTCACTTCGCACTGCCAGTTGAAGCCGGTCGCGAAGTATGCCTCTCCGAGGGAGTTGGTTTTCTCCTGGGCAGGGTCCGCAGCGAAGGCGTTCCAGTTGCTGCGGTTCGTGGACGTGAGGCTTCGCCAGCGCGCGGCCATGAACGCGAGGTTCGCCTGGCTGTTGAGCTTGGGGCGTGAGCGCGCTAGGGCCGGCGCACGCCACGCTCGGGCGTTCGGCCCGCCGATGCCGTTCGAGAAGACGATTCCGCCGAGCGTTCCGCGGATGCCGACGACGGTCGTGCCGAGCTTGATGCGTGCCATGGTTGTCTTTCATGGCCTCCGCCGGACCGCCCCGGGCCGGCGGAGGCTAGCGGCTTCGGCCGCGGCGACAGGCCGCGGCCGTCCCTCGCTTGTGGGTTCTAAGTTGAGACCACGATGCCGCTCGTCCGGAGCGGCGGGCTCAGCAGCCCGGTCGTGGCGCTCAGGATGCTGGCCCAGATGTGAACGTATTGGCCGACGACGAGCGGCCCGAAGCGCTCTTCGATGGCGGTTTGAAGGTCCAGGTCGGTGGCTTGGTTGGCTGCAGTAACTGACACCAACTTGAGGAGATTGGTCACGTAGTTGATTGCGCCCGAGCCGACCACGGCTGCCTGGCAGTAGAGATGGTTCGTCGCGCCGATTGGGGTCGGCGTGAACACAATCTCGAAGTCCCCTATGCCGATGTCCCACGTTGCGGTCAGCGTGGTCAGTGAGGCCGGGGCCGGGAGGACGGGCGGCGTGGCGACGGTTCCCGGTGTTGGGAGCAGGTCCGCGCGGATGTTGCTCGAGACGTATGCCTGATGGCCGGTCAGTTGGATTTGAGCGCCTAGCCGGTCAGTCACGGTGTGGGTTGCGGCCCACTCCTCCCAGGCCATCCGTTGGGCGGCGGTGAGGTTGCGGAAGGCCGCGGTCTTCGCCGCCATGCGGGCCTTGGCCTCGAGCGCGTAAGTCGTCGTCGACGTGATGGGGACGCTGCGGGAGCGCATGTACTGCCCGCCCTTGTTTCGGGCGAACACGGTGGAGCCCATGGCGCCGGATATGGCGCCGACGAGGGCAGAATTCTGGATCTTGGCCATGGGTCAGGTCCTTCTCAGGGGGCGGGGCTTCGGTTTTCGATGCGTCCGGGTTTCCGGATCCTTGTCAGACATATGGATCCGTAGTCGTAGGATGAGCCGAAAACGGTGGATAACTTCGTATTCGGTCAACACAGTGACAGCACAAGTGTATCAGGGCCACCACTTAGGGGCAAGGGCCGGGGGTCAGGCCCCTTGTGGATAACCTTGTGGATAACTGTGGATAACTTCGACTTTATCCCCAAGCTGTGCATGTGCATGGGATGTGCGCGGCGGAGTTATCCACCGGGAAGGGCAGGTTTTCCACAAGTTGTTAACAAGTTATCCACCGGCGTTTCGGCGGTCGTGACCCCCCCCGTAAGGGGGGGTCTCCGGCCGGTCCGGTGTCCCTGGGCCGTAGGGAGATTGCGCCGCGCCGCCTGCCGGCCATGTTCGACGCGCGGGCGGGCGTTCGGGGCGGGCGGCGAGGGTGTCCTTGGGTTCCAGCGCGCGGCACACGTTTCCCGCCCGCCCCTCTGCCCGCCGCGCGAGTTTGGCCGGCCAGGCGCGGCGCAAACTGCCCGGAGGCCGACCGTTCCGAGTCCTGGAATGAGCGTATGGCTGTACTATGTGGTGGGTCACAAGCAACATTGTCCCCTTTCGAAAGCGGCCGGATCCGGGTCCGGGGTTCGGCGGGCCGGGAGGCGCGCCCGAGTCCCCGAGGAATAGCGCGCCCGACAACGAGTCCTTTTCCGATCTTCGGGCTCCCCGGGTCCCCCGCCCCCGAAGGGGGGGGGCCGGAGGCGCGCCCGAGTCCCCGAGGAATAGCGCGCCCGACAACGAGTCCTTTTCCG
>CAYOPA010000294.1:0-674 GCA_964405625.1 uncultured Bryobacterales bacterium | reverse complement strand
ATCTTCGGGCTCCCCGGGTCCCCCGCCCCCGAAGGGGGGGGTCCGGGGCGGCGAGCCCGGTAGGCCGTCCACTGTGTGTGCGCGTCGAGGGCGATGGCGCAATGGGATAGCCTCGACGCGTGCGCGGTCCGGGGTGGCGTGAGTGCGCCCGACCTTAGTCTTAAACACACTGCCTGCAAAAACAGCGCGGGGGAGCGGCCGGGCGTTCGTTCCATGCGCTGGCCCGATGAGATGCCACGCCCGGCCGCGGTGGGGGGGCGGCGCCAGGGAAGGGGCAGGGGCATTAGCGAGGGGGTGCATAAGTAGGCAGTCCACTCTGAGTGCGCCCCCCCGAGCGGCCCCGTTCCCCGATGGCGCCAGGGCTAATGCCGACCGGCCCGCCCGAGTCCCCGAGGAATAGCGGGCCAGGCGGCAAGTAGGGGAGGGCACGGAAGGGGGGGCGAATAGCGGCGCGAGGGGCCACCGAAATAGAACACACAGCCCGAAGCGCCGCCGCCCCCCCGATGCCCGACCACCGAATGGGCGCCCACGCGGAGAAAAACAGCAGGCAGTGTGTTCGCTACCCACGCGAAGGGCGCCCATCTTGCCGGCGAGCCCGGATGGCCGTCCACTGTGGGTGCGCTGCGAGGGCGAAGCCGGAATTGGAAGCCGGAGCCGCGGGCGCGCCCGCCCCC
>CAYOPA010000293.1:0-6997 GCA_964405625.1 uncultured Bryobacterales bacterium | reverse complement strand
AGGAGGCCATCGACCTGACAGCCGAGGAAGTGATCGCGCGCCTGGAGCCCTACTGCGGCGGCTTCTTGTGCACCTACGTGGACAAGGAAGGGATGCTGCAGGGTACGGATTTGGATTGGTACAAGCGCTTACGCTCAGCCACGAATCACGAGATTACCGCCGCCGGCGGCATCACAACCCTGGATGACATCCGGGCGCTGGCGGAGCTGAACGTCCATGCAGCGCTGGGGATGGCCATCTATACAGGCCGCTTGGATTTGGCTGAGCTTGCGGAGATGAACAAGCGACTCGTCTGAGCCGCCCAAAGGTTATATGGTTATATCGAAGCGGCCTAGAACGGCGGCGGATTCGATTGCCGATCCGCCGCCGCCAGCTCGCTGTTAGCGGCGCCGCTCAGCGGCTGCCTTGTCCTCTTCCTGCCGGGCGGAGATCTCCTCCTGGCAGCCGATGCAGTACTTCGCCCACGGGATCGCGTTGAGACGCTTGTGCGAGATCGGGTCCTCGCACTCCATGCACTCGCCGTAGGAGCCGTCCTCGACGCGCGACAAGGCCTCGGTGATCTCGCGCAGCAACATCACGTCGATGTTGTTGCGGTTCAAGATGATCCACTCCTCGTGGCTCTGCACGGCCTGGTCGTCCACATCCGCCAGCCGTTCGCCTTTGAGCGCTTGGCCGGCCTTGGCCGACACGAGGTTCCCGCGGATCTCCGCAGCCTTGGTGGTCAGCTTCTCCTTGAACTGTTCCAACTGGGCTTCAGTGAGCCCTTCAACCAATGTGTGCGCCATCGCTCACCTCCTTGGAGTCGCCGCGCCAAATGGCCTGCGAAACTCCCTCTCACATCGTCCCCTCGGGGACGTCACTTTAGAACCTTTTTTACCCTCAGGCTAAGTCGCCTTGATCCGCTCCCACGGCCGATCATCTCTTCGATTCCTCTCAGCCTCAGATCGTTGCACAAAATTTCGGGCTTATTGCCTGCCGCGAACTGTGCACCACGACTGAGTGGATAGTCTACGAAATCGTTTGCAGGCTGGCAAGGGTTTTTGGCAAAAAAATTTTGCGCGCGCTCAAACGGACGCACGGCGGCGGTTGTGCGATCGTGTTGCGCTAAAGTGTGAAGCGGCGGCGTAACCGCCCGCTGCTGCCGTGCGAATAGTTGTCAGTGGCCCCGACGGACGCATTTCCGACCTCATGGAGCTTTGTGAGCGCTCAGGTGACCAATCGCACCGCGGCGGCTGAGAAGTCCGCCGAGCAAGCGCATCTGGAAACGCTGATGGAGCGGTACCAGCAGGCCGACGCCGCCGCGACCGCGGAGTTGGTGCGCTTGGTTTCGCCCATGCTGCTGCGCTTTCTGGCCGGACCGCTCCAGACCCGCACGCTGGCGGAGGATATGTTGCAGGAGTGCTGGATGCGCATCCACAAGGCGCGCCACACGTACCGCCCGGGCGCGCCGGCGCTGCCCTGGATTTTCGCCATCGCGCGCCACACCCGCGTGGACACCTACCGGCGCCGCAGCCGGATCGACCGGCGCGAGTACCAGTCCGAGGACCTCGAAGCGGTGGCGCGGGCAAGCGTTGAGCCCGGACCGGTCGACTCCGACAACATGGACCTGTGGCGGCTGGTTGCACAACTGCCGCGGAGCCAGCAGGAAGTCGTGAAGATGCTGAAAGTTGCCGGCATGAGCCTCGAGGAGGTCGCGCGCGCCACCGGCGGCAGCGTTGGGTCCGTGAAGCAGAAGGCGCACCGCGCCTACACCAAGCTGCGGGAATTGCTCGAATCCGAAGGATTTCGCGGCGGCGGGAAGGCGGCGCGATGATGGACTGCGCCCAAGTCACGTCCTATCTGGACGCGGCCGCCGCCACGCCGGGCTGCGAGCCGCCGCCGGAGGTGCGCGGCCATCTCCAACAGTGCCCAAGATGCCGAGCGCTATGGAAGTTTGCGCGTGAGCCGGAGCCGAAGCCGCTGACGCTGGACCCGGCCGCGGTGGAGCGGATTGAGTACCGCCTGCTGCAGGCGCTTCGACCGGTGCGACCGCTGCCTGCTCGCAATGTGCTAACCGGCGGTTTCGTGGCGATCTTTGTGGCCGTGTCGGCGCTCACGCTGCTGGCAGTTGGCTCCGGGGGGCGGCCGGCAATTACTTTGTCCCAGCTACTGGGGCTCCTGGCGGCCGTGGTGTTGACGGCCGGAGCGGCTGGGTTCTGGCTCAGCGGCGCCATGACGCCCGGCGAGAAGCGTTGGACCGGAGCGACCACGCTGTGCGCCGGGGCTTTGCTGGCGCTGGGGCTGGTGGTGGCGTTTCTGTTTCCGTGGGAGATGCCCAATAGTCTGCTCGCCGGCAGCTTGAAATGTTTTCGGGCCGGACTGTTGTTTTCGATCCCGGCAGTTGCGCCGCTGGCCTTGCTGATCAGCCGGGGGTGCGCCTTGTCGATGCGCGCGGTCGGCGCAGTGGCGGGCCTGCTGGCGGGGCTGGTGGGCTTCCTGGTGCTGCACATCGAGTGCTCACTGTACGCCGCCCCGCACATTGCCGTGGGGCACCTGACCGGCCCGCTGGCGGCAGCCGCGGCGGGCTATGGCTTTGGCTTCATACTGGAAAAGGTACGCGGAATGCGGACTGTTGGCGTCTAACCGCGTGTTTGGGATGAACGGTTAAATGATGCTGCGTTGCTCAATCCTTCTGACCGGCGTCCTGCTCATGGCGGTCTCGGCCGCCGCCCAGGACGCGCCGCTCGCAACGGGACCCGCCGTCGGCGAGGCGATCCCCTCGTTTTCGGCCGTTGACCAGAATGGCGACAGGCAGAGCTTCGACAGCCTCAAGGGCCCCAACGGGCTCTTGCTGCTGTTCCATCGCTCAGCCGACTGGTGACCTTACTGCAAAGGCCAACTGGTTCAGTTGGAACGTAAACGCGAAGAGCTGGCGCAACGTGGGGTGGCGGTCGCCGCCGTGAGCTTCGACCCGCCGGAGGTTCTGCGGCATTTCGCCGAGCGGGCGGGCATCGGCTTTCCCATGCTGTCGGACGCCGATTCGGCGGTCATCCGCGCCTTCGGCATCCTGAACGCTTCGGTCGCGGAGGATCACCCGTTCCATGGCATCCCGAACCCCGGCGAATACCTCATCAACGCGGACGGCAAGGTGCGCGCGAAGTTCTTTGAGGAAGGCTTCCGTGACCGCTTTACCGCCGGACGGGTGTTGGTGCGTGATCTCGAAGGTTCGGGGAATGATGCGCGCCGGACGGTCGAGACCGATCACCTGGAGCTGACCTCGTGGGCCAGTGACGCCATTCTGCGCGGCGGCAACCGCGTGGCCTTGGCGCTGGACATCGCTCTGGGGCCAAAGATGCACGTCTACGCGCCGGGCGTGGAAGGCTACATCCCAGTGGACTGGAAGATGGAGGCCGCCGACGGGCTGCAAATCTTTGAAGCTGAGTACCCGGAGCCCGAGAGCCTGCACCTGCCGGCCATTGGCGAGACCGTGCCGGTGTATGAAGGCTCGGTGCGCTTTCTGCGCGACGTGATGATCGGTCAGCCGGACGAGATCGCACACCTGCTCGATGAGGACGGCAAACTGTTGATCAAAGGGACGTTACGCTACCAAGCGTGCGACGACAAGGTTTGCTACCTGCCGCAGACCTTGAACCTGGAGTGGCGCTTCGATCTGGAGCGGCACGACCGCGAGCGAGCGCCGGAGGAGATTCAGCGGAAGCGCTAGCGCGCGGCGTCACAATATCGCTCTGGGGCGAGTGAGGAGCATCTGACAGTACGGGCTCGGCCGCACTATCCTGTTCCCATGCCCCTAGCCGCCGGAGTTGATTTCGGAACCCAGTCCGTCCGCGTTGCGATTGTTGACAGTGAGACCGGCCCGCTCGGCGCGGGAACGGCCGCGATCCCGCTGCGGCGCCGCCGCGACGACCCCGATTTCGCCACACAGAGCCACGCCGACCAGATGAACGCCCTGGCCGCCGCCACGCGGGCCGCCGTCGCAGACTCCGGCGTCAACGGCCGCGACATCCAGGCGATTGCGCTCGACGCAACCGCCTCTTCCGTCGTGCCGCTCGACAACCAGTTGCAACCGATCGACGACTACATGATGTGGTGCGACCACCGCGCCCATCGCGAAGCCGACGCCATCACCCAATGCGCCCACGCGCGATCTGAAGAGGCCATCCGCTGGTGCGGCGGCGTCTATTCCTCCGAGTGGGGTTTTTCGAAAATGCTCTACTGGCTGCGGACTCACCCCGACGGCCCGCGGCCGGCCACTTTCGCCGAGCACTGCGATGTCGCCGCCGCCACCCTCTGCGGCATCCGCTCGGTCGCCGAGATGCCCCGCGGAATCTGCGCGATGGGCCACAAGTGGATGTGGAACGCCGACCTCGGAGGGCTGCCGCCCGCAGAGTTTTTGGAGGCTGTTGACCCGCTTCTGAACGGCTGGCGGGAGAAGCTCCAGGGCCGCTACGCCGCCAGTGACGCTATCGCCGGGACGCTATCGAGCGAGTGGGCCGAAAAGCTCGGCCTGCGCGAAGGCATCCCCATCCCGGTCGGCGGAATCGACGCCCACTGGGACGCCATCGGCGCGGGCATCGGCGTGGGAGACGTGGTCAACGTGGTCGGCACTTCCACCTGCATCATGGCCATTGTCGAGGAGTCGAGCCTGATTCCCGGCGTCTGCGGCATGGTCAACGGCTCGATCCACCCCAAGATGTTCGGCATCGAAGCGGGTCTGTCGGCTACCGGCGACGCATTCGAAGCCATCGCCCGCCGCGCCGGAGTCCCCGTCGCCGAGCTGTCGGCCCGCCTGGAGAACCACCGCGCCGGCCAGACCGGCCTGCTGCGCGTGGTGTGGGACAACGGCGACCGCAACGTCCTCATCAACCCCAACCTCGGCGGAGTAACGCTAGGCTGGAACCTGACCCACGGCCCCGAGGACGAGCTTTTTGCAGCCATTGAGGGGACGGCGCTGCATACCGGCGTGATCTTCGACCGTCTGCGCGAGTATGGGGCGCCGATCCGGCGGGTGATCAACGGGGGCGGGATCCCGCAGAAGAATGAGCTACTGAACCAGGTTTACGCAAATGCGCTGGGAGTGCCTGTCGCTGTTCCCGAGCGCCCGGCGACGGGGCTTGGCGCGGCGATTTTCGCGCTGCTGGCGGCCGGGGCTTTTGCTTCCGTCGAGCGGGCTCAAGAGCAGCTCTGCCCGCCCTGCCGAATCGTCGATCCGCAGCCGGCCGAAGTCGAGCGGTATCGCCGGCTGGACGAGCTCTTCCGGCAGGTCTACTTCGCCCTGGGCGACCCGGCAGCGGGCGGGCCTGCGCTGGGCGGCGTGCTGCCACGCCTGCGGGAGTTGGCGGAATCGGCGCGCCTTGTGGCGCACGGCTAAGCCGTGCGCCACCATACAACTTTGCTAGGATGGCGCTGCGTGGCTGCGGATCAATCTGTCACATTCTTGATTGAGGCGGCGACCTCCGCGCTGCCTGCTCTGCCGTTGAGCGACGCGGCACACGCTCGCGCCTGTGCGCGCCTCTCGGTCCCGGTATCGCAACCCAATCACAAGCCCGAGCTTTGGCAACGCTTTGACGAGGAAGCCTGCCGCTTCCTGGCACGAGGCCGTTGGCGTGACGATGGCAAGCCGGAGATTGAGCTGCACGTCTGGATCCATCCCTCCGACGATCCCGACCTGCTCTTCGGCAGCCCCGGCGACTGGGCCCAAGCAGCCGCCGAGTCGCCGGAGCAGGCGGCGGACCTGCTGACCGCCTTCGCCAGGGCCGCCCTGCCCCCGAATCTGCGTCAAGGTTGCGCCGTCGCAATGCCGCTCGGGACTCCCCGCACGCTGGTTCAGGAGCTGGGCGCCACCGTCGTCGCCTACCCCACCAAGCCGGGGAGCGAACTCGGAGAGGCCTACGCCTTGGCGTCAGCGCGCGGCGGCATCCTATTCTCGATGACCGAAGGGCGCGCCGCCGGGGCCGAGCCGGACGCCCGCTGCCGGGCGTATGCTGACACGGCTGTCGACTTGGCCTCGCGTGGTCGTCAGGCTGTTTTGCGGTTTGCCCGCAAAGCAGGTCTGGGCGGCGAGGACTCCTTCCGTGAGGCCGCTCGGTTGACGAAGCTTGCCGATTCGACCGGCGAGATAGCCGTGTTGGTCCGCCAATGGGCGGCTTCCGCCGACCCCGACGCCCAAGCCGCCTTGCTCGAAAACGACGACTGGCGCGAGGTGGACGGCGCCCTGCTGATCGAGCTCGGCGGCCAAACGGTTCCGCCGCTCGCGGGAAGCGCTTTACAGGAGGGCGCGCTGCGCGAGATCGCTCGCCGCCCCGGCGAAGCCGACCGGTCGGACCTGCTGCGCGGCCGCCCCTCGGACCCGACGGCGCTAGCCCACGCCGGGCGGCTGGTCCGGGCCGGCCTGTTGGCCGCCGATCTCGGGCGGGAATGGCTCCAACCGCTGGCGGCGTCGCTGGCTGGAGAGGCGCTGGCGCGGGCGCTGGGGGCGACGCTGGCTCAGGGCGCAAAGGCCCGCGCCCTGAGCCTGGCGTTGCTGGAACGGGCCTGGCAGGCGCCTTCGCTCTCGCTGGCGCAAGTCCTGGCAGGCGCCGACCGCGCCGGGTGTCTTGACGACTTCGACCTGGCGCTGGCGGCGGAGCGAGCTTACGCCGCCTCCGCCGGAGCTGACCTTGGGCGATTGGAAAAGTTCCTCACGGAGCGGAGCTGGTCCCTGGACGCCTCCCAACGGCGGGTGGTCGTGCGCGCCGCTCTGTCGCGGCCTGAGCGTACCGTCGGGCCGAGGCTCCTGTTCTCCGAAGGGGCCTTGCGGGTCTCCGGCGAGTGGCTGGACGAGATCGTGAGATGCCTGAACGAGCTACCAGGCCCGGACCGGGCCGATCTGTCGGTCGCCGAGTGGGCTTCGCTGTGGTCGGCGGTCGCTGATCGCGCCGACCTCAAAGAGCAACTCGCGCCGCGCCTGGACGAACGCATGGCGCTGTCAGCGGCGGCGCTGACCAAGGCCCTCGTTGAG
>CAYOPA010000292.1:0-7024 GCA_964405625.1 uncultured Bryobacterales bacterium | reverse complement strand
AGAACATCATCCTCAAGCTCTTGCAGGCCGCCGACGGCGACGTGAGCCGCGCCCAGCAAGGCATCATCTACATCGACGAGATTGACAAGCTGTCGCGCAAGGACGAGAACCCTTCGATCACGCGCGACGTCTCCGGCGAAGGCGTCCAGCAGGCGCTGCTGAAGATTCTGGAGGGCACGGTCGCCAACGTTCCGCCGCAAGGCGGCAGGAAGCACCCGCACCAGGAGTTCACGCCGGTTGACACCACGAACATCCTGTTCATCTGCGGCGGCGCCTTCGTGGGATTGGATAAAATCATCGCTCGCCGCGTGGACGAGCGCGTGGTCGGGTTCCGCAAGACGGAGCCCGAGCAGAGCGGCAAGCCGGCGCCGTTGCGCGCCGAAAGCGACCGCGACCTGGGCATGCTGGGACACGTGCAGCCGCAGGATTTGATCCGCCAGGGCTTCATCCCCGAGTTCGTCGGCCGCCTGCCGGTCTCGGCGGTGCTGGGCGACCTGGACAAGGAAGCGCTGGTGGAGATCTTGACCGCGCCGCGAAACTCGCTGGTCAAGCAGTACCAGAAGCTCTTCGAGTACGAGAACATCAACCTCACTCTCGACGAAGGCGCCCTGGAGGCGATCGCCGATCGCGCCCTGGAGCGCAAGGTCGGCGCGCGCGGCCTGCGGATGATCATGGAAGAGCTGATGCTCGACCTGATGTACTACCTGCCGTCGTACAAGAAGGTGAAGGAATTCCGCGTCACCCGCCGCATGGTGGAAGACCGCAACCTGAACTTGGCCGTGCTGGAAAAAGCGGGCTAGAAGCCCGTCAATCCAACGAGCCGAACCGCTTCAGCGGCCAGTACGCGAAGACCGCCTTGCCCGTCACGTACTCCAGCGGCACGGTGCCCCAGGTGCGGCTGTCGTTGGAGGTGCTGCGGTGGTCGCCCAGCACGTAAACGTGGCCCGGCGGCGCGTCCAGCGCCGGATGGCTGGAGTAGTCGCGAAATTCCGGCGCCACATGGGGCTCCTCCACGAGCTCGCCGTTGACGTAGAGCGCTCCGTCGATAATCTCCACGCGGTCGCCCGGAAGGCCGGCCACGCGCTTGATGTACGACTTCGAGGGATCCAGCGGAAATCGGAACACGATCACGTCGCCGCGCTCAATCCCGTCGATGCGGTAAACGAACTTGTTGACAAAAATGCGCTCCTGGTCTTCCAGCCAAGGCAACATGCTGGTGCCCTCCACCTTGACCGGCTGGTAGAGGAAGACAATCACCACACCGGCCAGGCCCACCGACAGCACGATGTCGCGCAGCCAGACCTGCATGTCCAGCCAGAAGTGGTCCCGCTTGGGAGAAGGCTGTGGCGGTTCGAGCTCCATGACTGAGTTTTCGGGCGTCAACAGCCTGCCGTTTTTGTATCACGGTCCCTGGCCCGGCGACAACCGGAATCCCTCGATTCCATTGACGCTCCCTCCGTGCGAGCGCTAGACTACACGCAGGAGCCAAAATATGTTCGTACCCAACGCATCGCCAGAACTTCTTGGGTTCTTTTTGCCGAACCTGGGCGTTCAGGAGTTGCTGATCATTTTGGTGATCGCAGTGCTGATCTTCGGCGGCAAAAAGATACCGGAGGTAGCCAAGGGCCTCGGTCAGGGGATCCGGCAGTTTAAGGATTCGCTCAAAGAGGCTGAGACGGACGAATCGGCGACCGCTAAGAACAAGCGGGCGGCCGACGAAGCAAAGAGCTCGACATAGACATCGATCGCTCAGCTCCCAGCTCCGGACGACCTTCATTCGGATGAAAACCCCGCTTGGCAAGACACCTAGCGGGGTTTTCCACTTTCACACCGATGTGGATACGCCGAGATCAGCCGACAATGCCGTCGCTGGCCGCTTTCGATACGCGGAACTTCACGACGGTCCGAGCCGGAATCTGAATGGTCGCGCCGGTCGCGGGGTTGCGGCCCGTGCGCGCCTGCCGATCGGACTTGACCAAGCGGCCCAGCCCAGGCATGACGAACTTGCCCGTGCGCTTGGTTTCCGCAACGGCCAACTCCGCCAAGCCGTCCAAAAGGGTCTTGGCGACCTTCTTGTTCACCTCGCACTTTTCAGCGAGTGCGGTGACGACCTGGGTCTGGGTCAAAGGCGTCGGCGCCTTCTTGGCGTCTTTCTTGACCGCCGCCTTCGCAACCTTCTTGGCCGCCTTCTTCACAACTTTCTTCTTCGCAGCTTTCTTTGCCATGTTTCTCCTTGTGTACCTGCCGGGTTCAGCGCATCGGCTGCAAACCGGCCCCAAAACGGTAACGCGATCAAATGTTTGACCAGCGTTCGTCTAATCATACGAGCAAGTTGCGTCCGCTGTAAACCGAAAAAATCGCTCAAACCCCTATTTTTTGGGGGTTTGGGGCTTCCGGGGCCCTCCAAAGCCCAAAAACAGGGCGTTTGGGACCTCAGCCGCTGCTATTCTGATGCTTGTGAGCCCATGCGAAAAGCCCTCCAAACGCCCGTAATTGTTGTCGGCGGAGGCCTTGCGGGCTCCGAAGCGGCCTGGGGTTTGGCCCGTCATGGCACGCCAGTGCGGCTGTTTGAGATGCGGCCCCACAAGACCACGCCGGCTCACCAGACCGGGGGCTTGGCCGAGCTGGTTTGCTCGAACTCCTTCAAGAGCGAGAAAGCTGACAGCGCACCATGGCTGCTCAAACAGGAGATGCGCAGGATGGGCTCGCTGTCAATGCGCGTGGCCGCCCAATGCCGCGTCCCCGCCGGGCATGCCCTGACCGTCGACCGGACGCTGTATTCACGGCGGATCGCGGAGGTCATCGAGGCGGAGCCGCTCATCGAGATCGTCCGCGAGGAGGTCGCCGAGCTCTCCGACGACTCCGACCAGATCGTCGTCATCGCCTCCGGGCCGCTGACCAGCGACGCCCTGGCGAGCTCCATCTCGCGCCTGACCGGCAGCGAGCGATTGTACTTCCACGACTCCATCAGCCCGATCGTCGACGCCGAGACGATCGACATGTCCGTCGCCTTCCGCGCCTCGCGCTGGGACGCCTCCATCGACGGCACCGCCGACTACGTCAACTGCCCCATGAACAAGGAGCAGTACGAGCGTTTTTACAACGCCTTAATGGAAGCCGAGCAGCACCAGACGCACGACTGGGACAACCCCAACTTCTTTGAGGGCTGCCTGCCGATCGAGGAGATCGCCCGGCGCGGCAAGGACACCCTGCGCTTCGGCCCGATGAAGCCGGTCGGCCTGGACGACCCGCGCACGGGCCGCTGGGCCTACGCCTGCGTGCAGTTGCGGCAGGAGACCCTGCGCGCCGATTCCTACAACATGGTCGGCTTCCAGAACCATCTCAAGTACGCCGAGCAGAAGCGCATCCTGCGGCTGATTCCGGGCCTGGAGAACGCCGAGTTCCTGCGCTACGGCCAGATCCACCGCAACACCTACATCAATGGCCCGGCCTTGCTGGCGCCGACGCTGCAATTGCGCGAGCAGCCGAACATTCTGTTTGCCGGACAGATCTCGGGAGTGGAAGGCTACGTGGAGGCGATGTCAACCGGCCTGATGGCGGGCTGGAACGCCGCCCGGGTGGCGCGAGGAGAGGCGCCGCTGGCGTGGCCCCGGCAGACGGCGCACGGCTCGCTGGCGCACTACATCTCCGGCGCCGATCCGAAAAACTATCAGCCGGCGAACATTACATTTGACCTGTTGCCGCCTTTGCCGCCCGAGCAGGCGTTGAAGGGCGGTCGTCGCAACCGCCAGGAGCGGCGCGCCCGCCAGTGCGCCCTGGGGCTGCAAGCATTGGAGGCTTTTCTGGACGAGCATGCCCTGCTGGCCGCCTGAGCTGCGCGACTCCGCCCTGGGCGCCGCGGCCGAGCGCTTTCTGGAATCGCTGCGGCGCTCCAACGCCTCCGAGCACACACAGCTCGCCTATGACGCTGACCTGCGCCAGCTCGCCGCCTACCTGACGGCGCCGGGCGAAAGGCCGCCGGCGCCGGCCGAGATTGACAACCTGACGCTGCGGGAGTTCCTGGGCGACTGCATGGCGCGTGGGGCGAGCCGTCGGACCATCAGCCGCAAGCTGTCGACATTCCGCGTGTTTCTCGATTTCCTGGTGCGCGAAGGGACGATTCCAAAAAACCCGGCGCGCCTGCTCGACAGCCCGAAGCTGCCCAAGACCCTGCCGTCCGTGCCGGTCACGGAGGACATCAATCGCCTGATCGACTCGGTGACGCCGACGGGCGACGAACCGGACGAGCGGAGCGTGGTTCGCGATCGGCTGCTGCTGGAGCTTCTGTACGGCTGCGGCCTGCGGGTCTCCGAGGTTGTTGGCCTCGACCTGCCCGACATCGACCGCGCCGAGCGTTGGTTGCGCGTGCGCGGCAAGGGCCGCAAGGAGCGCGACGTTCCGTACGGCAGGCGCGCCGCCGAGGCTCTGGAGCGCCATCTGGCGCTACGGGAGGCTCCGGCCGTCCAGCCGGCGCTGTTTGTACACCGCTGGGGCGGCGAGTGGCGGCGGCTAACAGCCCGCACCGCGGCCCGCATCGTCAAGCGCTACGCCATCGCCTTCTCCGGCGACCCCGATCTCCACCCGCACAGCCTGCGCCACGCTTTCGCCACGCATCTGCTCGGCGCGGGGGCCGATTTGCGGGCCATCCAAGAGCTGCTGGGTCACGCCAACCTGTCGACCACCCAGAAGTACACCCAGGTTTCGCTGGAGAAGCTGATGGATG
Organism: uncultured Bryobacterales bacterium; assembly: GCA_964405625.1. Lineage (GTDB taxonomy): Bacteria > Acidobacteriota > Terriglobia > Bryobacterales > UBA6623 > RI-231. The sequence continues at coordinate 2,301 of CAYOPA010000292.1, read as the reverse complement.
TCTACGACAAGGCGCACCCCAAGGCTTAACTCATGTCGGATTTTGACGTGGCGATCGGCAACCTGTTGGCCGACTGGGAGCCCCGGCTGGGCAAGCCGACCTGCGGCCCAGGCTGCGACCGCTGCTGCCGCCGCATGACGGTCATCATGACCTCCGCCGAGGGGTTGGAGCTGCTGGCTCACCCGGCGGCCATCGCCCGGCGGGAGGCGATCCAGCAGCGGGCCGCTTCCCTGCCCCGCAATACGGCCCCCACGGAGGCCCTGGACGCACTGCTGGACAAGGGCGGCTGCGTATTCCTCGACCATCACAACTGTGGCGTCCACGCGGCGCGCCCGGACGGCTGCCGGGCGGCGTATGTCTGGCACGAGCCCTGGTTCTGCGGACGGGAAGAGTACGATCAGTGCGTGCCGGCCGAGCTGAACGCCTTGCGCGTGGCGCGGGTGTACGAGCGAATGCTGGCGGAGCTCGACGCAGGACGGAAGCCGTTTTGGGGCTTCATCCTGCCGGTGGCGGCGTTGCTGGCGGAGCACGGCGAGGCTTACCGGCGGGGGGAAGACCTGGCGTCCCTGTGTCCGGCCCACTGGCTGCAAAGCGAGCTCATCGAGTTTCCCAGTCGGGATCGGCTGCTGGCCGAGCGAATCGAGCACGAGCGCATTTTCGAGGAAGAGCCCGAGCCATTGGGCGGAAAGCGCGCCGCGAACGCGCCGACTCGCTCGCATCTCGACGCCATCCCGTTATACTGATGGCGGTGCTCTTCCGCAGCCTCATCAACAAAGCCGTTCAGGAGCTGGCCAACAATCCGGAGACGCGCGCCAAGGTCAAGAAGGTGTATGACGACGAGGTCAAGCCCCGGGCGCAGTCGTTCTACAAAGAGCACGAGGGCGAGATCGCGTCCGCCAAGGACACGGCGCTGAAGGGCGCCGCCAGGTTCGTCGTGCAGGTCAAGAAGAAGCTCAAAGAGACGTAGCGAAACCGGGTACGCTGGGAGCCATGGCATGGCTCCTGATTCCGCTCGCTATCATGGCCGGATCGTTGATCCCTTTGCAGGCGGGCATCAACGCTTCGTTGCGAAACTATCTCAGCAGCCCGATTCTGGCTGCGATCACCAATTTCAGCGTCGGCGGGCTGCTGCTGGCGGCCTACGCCCTCGCATCGCGCGAGGCGCTGCCTTCTTTGCCCGCGCTGGCCCGGACTCCATGGTGGTGTTGGGTGGGCGGCGCGATGGGCGCCACGCTGGTGCTGACCGGGGTGCTGGCTTCGCACAGGTTGGGGGCGGGAACCTTCATGGCCTGCATTATCGTCGGGCAACTCAGCGCTTCGGTGGCGCTCGATCACTTCGGGCTGGTGGGCTACGCGCCCCATGCCGTCAACCCGATGCGTCTGGCCGGGATCGGCTTGCTGACCGGCGGTCTGTACCTGATCCGCACGAACTGAAACGAGCGAAGGGCCGGACGCGATCAGCGCCCGGCCCCGGCTTGGTTCCATCCCCAAAAGGCTGCTCTACTTGATGAACAGCATCTCCTGGTAGGTCGGCAGCGGCCACATATCATCGGCCACCCAACCTTCCAGCAGGTCGGCGTACTTGCGAACCTGCTCCATTGCCGGCTTCACGCTGTGGCAGAAGTGCTTGGAGTGCGACAGCGAGTCGCCGTTGCTCTCCTCCGCCATCTTCGCCTCCAGCGCGGCCGTGCTGTCTTGCAGGTTCTTCACCAGCTCGGTGACCTTGTCCAGCGTGTCGGTATCGAACTCGTAGCCGACCAGCTTCAAGTTAGCGCAGGTGGACGCCAGCTGGTTTTGGTAGCGAACCGCCGCCGGGAAGATCATCGTCTTCGCTATCTCGACGGTCAGCTTCGCCTCGACGGCGACCGACATGCAGTACTGCTCCAAGTAAATCTCGTAGCGGCTTTGGAGCTCGCGCGGCGAGAGCACGTGATACTTGGACAGCAGTTCCACCACGGCGGGCTCCTGCAACTGCGGCAGCGCCTCGGGGGTGGTCTTCAGGTTCAGCAGCCCGCGCTTGGCGGCCTCTTCGTGCCACTCCGCCGAGTAGCCGTCGCCGTTGAAGATGATGGCGCCATGCTCCTGCATGATGCCGGTCAGCAGCTTCTGCAGGGCCTCGTTGAGCTTGGACGGATCGCCGGCGGTAGCCTTTTCGAGCTCGGTGGCGCAGTAGTCCAGAGACTCGGCGACGATCGTATTCATGGCGACCAGCGGACCGGCGATCGACTGGTTGGAGCCCACGGCGCGGAACTCGAAACGGTTGCCGGTGAAGGCGAACGGGCTGGTGCGGTTGCGGTCGCC